>NZ_JBPQTL010000147.1:0-9949 GCF_051386295.1 Micromonospora sp. URMC 105
CCCCCCCCCCCCCCCCCCCCCCCCCCCCCCCCCCCCCCCCCCCCCCCCCCCCCCTTCTCGCGTCCGTCCGTCAGCGCCAGCGGGCGATGACCGTGGACCCGCCGACCACCTTGTCGCCCGGTCCGACCAGCGGCTCCGCCGCGTCCGCCGGCAGGTAGACGTCGGTGCGCGAGCCGAACCGGATCAGGCCGAAGCGCTCGCCCCGCGCCAGCAGCGCGCCGATCGGCGCCCGCTGCACGATCCGCCGGGCGATCAGGCCGGTACGCTGCGCCACCACCACCGTGCCGTGGTCGGTGTCCAGCACCGTGTACGCGGCCACGTTGTGCTCGGCGTCCGGCTTCATCGCGTTGACGAAGCCGCCGTCGGCGACGAAGTAGTCGACCACCTTGCCGGGCACCGGCGCGCGGTTGACGTGCACGTCCAGCACCGACAGGAAGACCGCGATCCGCAGCCACTCGCCGTCGCCGAAGCGCTCGTCGTGCAGCCGCTGCACCGACAGGACCCGGCCGTCGGCGGCCGCGACCACGGCCGACGGGTCCTCCGGCACGTCCCGCTCCGGGTCCCGGAAGAACGCGGCCACCGGGCCGGCCGCCAGCGCCGGCAGCAGCCAGAGCTTGGACTTGGGACGCACCACGCGGGCCACCGCGGCCAGGCCGAGGGCGATACCCGCCGCCGCGACGCCGTTGGAGTCGATGTGCATGCCACGGGTCAGCGGCACGCTGGAGGGCCGGTGGGCCGGGGCCAGCCGGGCGGCGAGCGCGGGGCTGGCCGGGGTGAAGCGCAGGTGGTGCACCCGTACCGGCGGCGAGTTGCGCAGCACCAGGTCGGTGCCGACGCCGTGCAGCACGCCCTGCCGGTCCAGCTCGGCGGCGGCGCCCTCGGTGCGGAACACCGGCGCGGCCACGCTCAGCACCGAACCCTCGCTGAGGTACTTGACCAGGCCGTCGATCGTCGTCCGGGCCTGCTCGGCGGTGCCGGTCAGCGGCTCGGCGGCGATGACCACCTCGGCGGCGTCCGCCTCGGCGAGGGAGTCGACGACGCGTACCCGGTCGGCGACCCAGCGACCCTGGGCCGTCACGTGCTCGCGCAGCGCGCCGGCGCGGGCCGTCTCGGCCGGGACGACGGTGAGCGTGTCGCCGGGCAGCAGCGCGTCGACCGCCGCGGCGAGCACCGCGGACTCCGGGGTGGCGCCGACCAGGAGGGCGGCCTTCGGGTCGTTACGCCGGGCCAGCTCGGTGACGAGGGTACGGGCGGCGCGCTCGCCGATGCGGACCGGACCGGACCGGCCGGGGGTGCGCTCGGCGGGGGACTGGGTCATGTCGGACGGGCTCCTGACGAGGTAGAGACGGGCTGTCGCGGCGGGACCGCCACGGGCGACCTGGACCACTCGGCCCCGGACGGGACCGGTGACCGGGTCGGCTCGGCCGCGGACGAGGCCCGGCGGCGCGGGCCGGCCGGCGGAGGCGGGATCTCCACCGGCCAGCATACGAGCCCGTGGACGGCGAGCGCACCGCCGCGGTCAGTCGCGTGACCGGCGTTCCCCGGCGGGCGGGCCGCTGACCGGCGCCACGGGCGACCAGTGGGGCGAGTCGTCCGGCGCGTCGGCCGCCCGGTCCTCGACCGCCTCGACGGGCCGGTCGCTGATCGCCGTCGTGGGCCACTCGTCCGCGTCCCCGGCCGGACCGACCGCGCGGGTCCGCGCCTCGGCGGCCCGGTCGGCGGTGCCGTCCGGCCCCCACACCGGCGCCGTGGCCTGGTCCGGACCGGCGAGCCGGATGTCCGCGGCGTCCGGCCCGGCCGGCCAGGCCGGGTCCGCTCCGGCGGGCAGCTCGGGCGTACCGGGCGCGGTGCCGACGGCCCATCGGTCGTCGGCGGCGTCCGGACCGGCGAACCGGACCTCGGCCGTCTGCTCCGCGGCGAATCGCTCCTGGGTACTCACCGGCGGGCGGCTGACTGCGTCCTCGTCCGCTCCGGGGGCGGGGTGGGTGGCCTCGCCCGTCTCCGGCTCGGCACCCGGGGCGTCGGTCGGGCGGACGAGCGTGGCCTCGTCGTCCCGCCGGTACCCGGGCCCGGTCGTCTCCGGCCCGGCGAACACCTCGGCCGTCTCCCGGTCGGTGGACCTGGGGTCACCCGGGCCGGGGAAGGCGCCCTCCCGCGGACCGGCGGGCGGGTCCGGCCAGCCGGTGGCGGACGCCTCCGGCCCGGCCGGTGCCGTCCCGGCGGCGGGCGTGGGCTCGTGCTCGGCCCGGCCCGACCGCAGCGCCCCGACCAGGCCGAGCAGCCCGATCACCACCAGCGCGCCGGCCAGGAACCAGCCCACCGGGGGCAGGGCGAGGCCGAGGATCTGGGCGAGCAGCCACCAGACGGAGAGCCCGAGGAAGAGCAGCCCGAAGGCGAGCGAGACGAGATCCGTGCGGTGCACCCTCACCGGGTCACCTCCAGGTTGCCGGCGTTGACGTGGACGTTGAGGCGCAGCGTGCCGCCGCCGGCCCCGTCCGGGCCGAGGTCGGTGACCTCCCGGGAGCGGCCGTCCAGCCCGCCCGAGCCCCGGCCGAAGACCGTGGCCTCGCCGGCGTTGACGTCGGCCACGGTGGTCACGTCGACGTTCGGTGGCACCACGATGGTCGCCTCCCCGAAGTTGACCACGACGGTGATGTCCGTGGTCCGCTTGTCGAAGTTGATCCCCCGCAGGTCGAGGGTGGCGTCGCCGAAGCTGTTCTCGTAGCGGGTGGCCAGGTCGCGCACGTCCGTGGGAGCCCAGGTGACGTTCCCGTCCACGCCGCGGATCCGGTCGTACGACTCGGCCACCGTGGCCACCGCCAGCGCCGCGGCGGTCACCAGCCCCAGCGCGATCAGCCAGCGGGCCCGACCGAACCAGGTGCCGACCAGCAGGCCGAGGCCGATGGTGGCCAGCGCCGCCGCGAAGTAGGCCGCGGCACCGACCGGGAAGACGTCCAGCAGGTCCAGGATGGCCACCACGCCCAGGGCGAGGAAGATCAGCGAGAAGGTCACCGCGCCGAGCGCCGACCGTTCGCGCGGCCGCTTCGGCGGCTTCACGCGGGGCGGCGGGGGTGGCGGCGGCTGCGGCGGCCCGGCGTACGGCCCGCGCGGCGCGAACGGCGGGCGGTAGCCGCCGGGGGGCACGGCCGGCCCCACCGGGGGTACCGGAACCGGGGTGGTCGGCTCGGCGTTCGGTGACCCGGGCGGCCAGGAGGCCGCCGTGGGCGCAGCGGTCGCCGGCGCGGCCGGCCAGGCGGCGGTCGGGGCGTCCGGCCGGGAGCCGGCCGGCGCGGGCGACCAGGCGGGCAGTTCGGCGGTGCGCTCCGCCGGCACGGTCACCGGCAGCGGCACGGTCGGCGCGGCCGGCGGGACCGGGCCGGTCGGGGCCGCCGGTGCCGGGGCGAAGAGGCCGGGCGCGGGGTAGCTGACCGGTGGCACCGGACCGGGTGGCGCGCCGGCCGGGGCCGGCGCGCCGGCGGGCGGGCCGATCGGCGGGGTGCGGCCGTCCCGGTTGAGCAGCAGCGCCCCGCCGATGAGGATCGCCGCGCCGAGCAGCACGGCCCGGAACGCGTCGGTGACGATGTAGCCGAAGCTCACCGCGACCAGGATGCTCAGCACGATCACCGTGACCGGCGACATGCTGGACCGGCCCCGGCCGAGCATCGACTCCACCGGGGAGCCGCTGTCACCCTCGTTGGGGATGACGAGCAGGGCCGCGATGTAGAGCAGGATGCCGACGCCACCGAAGAAGCCGAGCACCGCGAGGATCACCCGCCAGAGCACCGGATCGGTGTTGGTGGCCCGGCCGATCGCCGCGCAGACCCCGGCCAGGTAGCGGCCCTCACGCGGCCGGACCAGGCCGTACCGCGAGGTGAAGCCGGCACCGCCGAACGGCGGCGGGGCGTACCCTCCGGGCGGTGGCGGCTGGTCGCCGCCGTGGGCCGACGCCCACGGGCCCGGCGCACCGGCGGTGGTGGGCGGCGGACTCTCCGGCCCGGTCGCCCACGGGCGGGGCGGCGGGGCAGCTTCCTCGGTCATGCTCCGATCCTGCTGCGCCGGACGCCCGAGCGTCCTCCGGAAGTGACCCTGACCCCACCCTGAGATCCCGGGCGCCGGAATGTCCGGGGCGTCCCCGTGGTCGGCGGCGGTCGCACCGTGTGACGATCGGACCGGAGCCGGACGATCCGGCGCCCGCGCCGCGCCGGCCCTGACCAGGGGAGCCTCCGATCAGCACCGTGACGACCCCACCGCCCCGCCTCTACCGGGCGCCCGAGCACCGGCTCGCCGCCGGCGTGGCGGCCGGTATCGCCGACCACCTCGGCATCCCGGTGCTGCGGGTACGGGTCGCCTTCATGGTCCTGCTCGGCCTCAGCGGCCTGGGGCTGCTGCTCTACGCCGCCTTCTGGGCGGTGGTCCCGCTGCGCCCCGGCGACACCGCCGCGCCGCCCCGGCGGGACCTCTCCCAGCTGCTGCCGTTCGTGCTGATCGGGCTGGGCGTGCTGCTGATCCAGGTGCTGGTCTTCGACTCGGTGGGCGCGACCGGCACCGCCGGCTGGCTGGTTGCGATCATCGCGGTGGGCGCCGGCGTGATCTGGCACCAGTCCGCGCCGGAGCGCCGCCGGCAGTGGGGCGACTCCCCGGTGCCCTGGCTCGGCGCGGTGGTCGAGGAGAGCGACCGGCGGGCCTTCGTGCTCCGCTTCGTCGGCGGCGGGGTGCTGGTCGCGGTCGGCATCATCGGGGTGGCGGCGGTCTACTCGCCGGTGCAGAACTTCGACGCGGTGGTCAACGGCGTGATCTTCGCGCTGGTCGGCCTGGCCGGCGTCGGGGTGGTGGCCGCCCCGGTGCTGTGGCGGACGTACAACCAGCTCCGTTCGGAGCGGGAGGGGCGCATCCGCGAGCAGGAGCGCGCCGAGCTGGCCGCCATGGTGCACGACCAGGTGCTGCACACCCTCGCCCTGATCCAGCGCAACGCCACCGACGTCAAGACGGTGCAGCGGCTGGCCCGGGGCCAGGAGCGCTCGCTGCGCAACTGGCTCTACAAGCCGACCGGCTCGCCCACCGAACGCTTCGCTGCGGCGCTGGAGCAGGCCGCCGCCGAGGTGGAGGACACCTTCGCGATCACGGTCGAGGCGGTGGTGGTGGGCGACCGGGAGACCGACGAGCGGGTCGGCGCGCTGGTCGCCGCCGCCCGCGAGGCGCTGGTCAACGCGGCCCGGCACGCCGGGGTGCAGACCGTGTCGCTCTACGCCGAGGTCGAGCCGGAGCAGGTGAGCGTCTTCGTGCGGGACCGGGGCAAGGGCTTCGACCCGGATACGGTGGAGGACCACCGGCACGGCGTACGGGGATCGATCGTCGGGCGGATGAAGCGGCACGGCGGCCGGGCGGAGATCCGGTCCGGGCCGGGAGAGGGAACCGAGGTCCGGTTGATCCTGCCGATCACCGGCAACGGCTCCACGGCGGAGAGGGACAAGTGACCATGGCGGAGCAGTCGATGGAACCGGTCGAGGGCGCGGACGCCCGGGTGGAGCGGCTGCGGGTCTTCCTCGTCGACGACCACGCCATGTTCCGGGCGGGCGTACGGGCCGAGCTGGGCGCGCACGTCGAGGTGGTCGGGGAGGCCAGCACGGTGGCCGAGGCGGTCACCCGGATCGCCGCCACCCAGCCGGACGTGGTGCTGCTCGACGTGCACATGCCCGACGGGGGCGGCCGGGCGGTGCTGGACGCGATGCGGCGCACCCATCCGCAGGTCAAGTTCCTGGCGCTGAGCGTGTCCGACGCCGCCGAGGACGTGATCGGGCTGATCCGGGCCGGCGCCCGGGGCTACGTCACCAAGACCATCTCGCCGGACGAGCTGACCGCCGCGATCCGTCGGGTGGCCGACGGCGACGCCGTGTTCAGCCCGCGGCTGGCCGGGTTCGTGCTGGACGCCTTCGCGGCCCGCCCGGACGCGCCGGTGGCCGACCCGGAGCTGGACCAGCTCACCAACCGGGAGCGGGAGGTGCTGCGCCTGCTGGCCCGGGGGTACGCGTACAAGGAGATCGCCAAGGAGCTGTTCATCTCGATCAAGACGGTCGAGACGCACGTCTCCAACGTGCTGCGCAAGCTCCAGATGTCCAACCGGTACGAGCTCTCCCGCTGGGCGGCGGACCGCCGGTTGGTGTGACGTCCGGTCAAATCGGAACTACCGGACCGAACGACCCCAGGGGCTGACAAGAGATCAACTCGTGTCGCATAATTCCCCGTCGCGTCCATCTCGCGCGCGGGTGGTGCAAAACCCCGCGAGAACGGCGACCTGTGCAGGCCCGCCGGATGCGGGCCCACCCCTGGGGAGAGGTGTACGAGTTTGATGTTCGGACAACTGGGACGACGCTGGGCCGGAATCGCCACGGCGCTCGTCGCCGGCAGTGCGATGGTGCTCGGCTCGGCCGCTCCGGCCGCCGCCGAGGCGCCGGCGACCGGCGTGGCGCGCGCGGTGAAGAACACCGGCGTCGTGCTCAAGATCGACAACAAGAAGCTGTCGACCTCGGCGCTCGCGCTGGAGCTCAAGGACGGCACGGTGCCGGTCTTCTGCATCGACTTCCACACGCCGGTGGCCCGTGACGGTGAGTACACCGAGGGCACCTGGGGCGAGTCGGCGGTGAAGAACCTCGGCAAGGTGCAGTGGGTGCTCACCCACGGCTACCCGAACGCCGAGGTGCCGGCGCTGCTGAAGGCGGCCGGGACGGAGCTGCCGGCCGGGCTGGGCGACAAGCGGCGCGACACCCTGCTCTACTTCGGCACCCAGACCGCCGTCTGGCACTTCAGCGACGGCGTCAAGCTGGGCGAGTGGGAGCAGGGCCTGGGCGACGCCGCCGAGTACGGCGTGATCAAGAAGGTCTACGACTACCTGGTGGCGAACGCGACCGACCAGCCGGAGCCGAAGGCCGAGCTGACCCTCGACCCGGCGAAGGCCACCGGCACGGCCGGCGGCAAGGCGGGCCCGTTCACCGTCAAGGGCCCGGCGGGCGACATCGCGCTGAAGGTCTCCGGCGGCACCGCCGTCGACGCCGAGGGCAAGCCGGTCACCACGACCACCAACGGCGGGACGTTCTGGCTGACCGCGACCGACCCCGGCTCGGTCACCGTGACCGTTTCCGCCAAGGACTCGGTCTCCTTCGGCCGGGTCTTCCTCTTCTCGGGCGGCAAGAACGAGAAGCAGAAGCTGATCCTCGGCGGCAGCGCCGGCGCCACGGTGACCGCGGACGCCGCGGCGAACTTCGCCGCCGCCCCCGCCAGCCCGTCGGCGTCGCCGTCCACCCCGTCGGCGTCGCCCTCGCCGTCCACCCCGGCCGAGTCGCCGTCGCCGTCGACCCCCGGGGAGAGCCCGGCGCCGTCCACCTCGCCGGCCGGCAACGGCGGCGACCTGCCGCTGACCGGTTCGCCGATCGCGGCGGCGGCCGCCGCCGGCGTGCTGCTGCTCGCCGTGGGCGCGGTCGCCGTCCTGGTGGTCCGCCGCCGCAAGGTGCGCTTCACCGCCTGACGATCCACCCCCTCCGGCCCCGGCACCTGAGTGGGTGCCGGGGCCGGAGCCGTCTGCGGGGCCGCCCGGACCCGCGCGGCCACGGCAGCGGGTCCCTTCGCCGGCGTCGCCCCGGGTGACGAGCAGGTACGCCACCGCTACGCCGTCCTCCACCCAGCCTGCTATCGTGCCCGCACAGCCGAAGGCGACATCATTCGGATGGGCAAAAACGGCCAGCGCTCGGTGGACGTCGGACAGTGCCGGAGCGGCGGCCGGCAGGCTCACCAGCCTTCAGCCCAGAGGTGGCCCGGCGATGCGCGGCGTTGATGTCTTGCCTGCTCAAAGCGGTACGACCGGGCCGCTCCATGATCTTTTCTCAAGTATCGGCAACGTGGCGGGCAACTAACGTCTTGATAACGGCACCTTCACGTAATGGGCCGGTGAGTGTCACAGTGGCAGCACCTCACCCCTGGCGCGAGGCACCCCGTACGTCCCGCCGGCCACGGCGCCGCCCACCAAGGCGGTTCGTGGCCGTCGAGCCTGCGCGGCGTCGCACTCCAGAGGTGTGGTGGCCCGGCGGATCGGTCCCCCTGGGGTGTCCCGATTTCTCTGCGGTAGTACCGGTGACCTGCGACTCGGGTCGCCGGCGGCGTCACCCCCCATGCGTGCGTGAAACCCACGACGGCACCAGGTTACGAAAGAGGAGGCCCCTCGGAATGAGAGTCTCGAAGCGGGCGAGCGGCGCCATCGCCGTGGGCGCGGCATTCGCGCTCATCGCGTCCGGCTGCTCCACCAGCGACGACGAGGGCGGCACCGCCGCCAAGAGCTCTGACGGCAGCATCGTCGTCGACGGTACGGAGCCGGAGAACCCCCTGGTTCCGTCGAACACCACCGAGACCGGTGGCGGCAAGATCATCGACTGGCTCTTCACCGGCCTGGTGGAGTACCCGAACAACGGTGGTGCGCCGCAGAACGCGCTCGCCGAGTCGATCGAGACGACCGACTCCAAGGTCTACAAGATCAAGATCAAGCAGAACACGAAGTTCCACGACGGCACCGTCGTCAAGGCCAAGAACTTCGTGGACGCCTGGAACTGGGGCGCCTACTCGCCGAACGGCGCGCAGAACTCCAGCTTCTTCGCCGACATCGCGGGCTTCGCGGACGTCAACACCAGCGACCCGGACGAGGACGGCCCGAAGAAGGCCCCCGAGCCCAAGTCGAAGACCATGTCCGGCCTGAAGGTCGTCGACGATTGGAACTTCGAGGTCACGCTCGCCGCGCCGACCGCCGTGTTCCCGACCAAGCTCGGCTACAGCACCTTCATGCCGCTGCCGGACTCCTTCTTCGCCGGCAAGGCGGAGGACTTCGGCAAGAAGCCGGTCGGTAACGGCCCGGTCAAGTTCGTGTCCTGGGAGAACAACGTCGCGATCAAGCTGACGCGGTTCGACGACTACTCCCTGCGCGACAAGATGAAGATCAAGGACGTCACCGTCAAGATGTACCAGGACGACACGGCCGCCTACAGCGACCTGGTGTCGAACAACCTGGACTTCATGCAGCAGGTTCCGGTCTCCTCGCTCGCGGGTGACAACTGGAAGAACGACCTGGGCGACCGGGCCATCGCTTCCACCACCCCGGTGACCGGCATCATCGCCTTCCCGATCTACGACGCCCGCTTCAAGAACGCGGACCTGCGTAAGGCGATCTCGCTGTCGATCAACCGCCAGGAGATCAGCGACAAGATCTTCTTCGGCAACCGCAAGCCGGCCGACAGCTGGGCCAACCCGCTGACCCCGGGTGCCGCGGCGGGCAACTGCACCGCCTGCAAGTACGACCCGGAGCAGGCCAAGGCGCTGTACGCCAAGTCCGGCGGCTTCAAGGGCCAGCTGAAGCTCTACTACAACGCCGACGCCAGCCACCGGGAGTGGATGGAGGCCGTCGCGCAGCAGATCAAGACCACGCTGGGCATCGACGCCGTCGCCACCGGTGTGCCGACCTTCGCGGTCTTCCGCCAGAACATCAACGCCCACAAGATGGACGGCATGTACCGCGCCGGCTGGCAGCAGGACTACCCGGACGTCGAGAACTGGGTCAACCCGCTCTACGTGACCGGTGGTTCCTCGAACGACGGTCTGTACAGCAACCCGGAGGTCGACGCCCTGGCCAAGCAGGCCAGCGCCGCCCCGAGCCTGGAGGAGTCGCACAAGCTCTTCGCCCAGGCCGTCGCGAAGATCGACGCCGACGTGCCGTCGATCCCGGTCTACTTCGGTGGTCAGCAGTCCGGCCACTCGGAGAAGATCAAGAAGATGGAGCTGACCAACGTCGGCGAGCTCGACATCACCTCGGTCGAGCTCTGATCCGAACGGTCTGACCCCGGGGGGGGGGGGGGGGGGGGGGGGGGGGGGGGGGGGGGGGGGGGGGGGGGGGGGGGGGGGGGGGGGGGGGGGGGGG
>NZ_JBPQTL010000148.1:0-9730 GCF_051386295.1 Micromonospora sp. URMC 105
CCGCGGCGCTCGAGCGCCGCGGCGAGCGCGCGGTGGCTCAGGCCACGAGCAGGCGGAGGCCGAGCTCCGCCGTGTCGAGGGCGACGAGGTCGCGGTTGCGCTCGGCCCACCGGCCCGAGGAAAGGTCTTCGCGGAGTGCGCTGACCGCCCGTTGCTCAGCCTGCGGTCCGACTCTGGTCCAGACCGAAACCGCGCGCCGTACCTGCTCGTCCAGGTACGCCTCCGGCCGGCGCCAGTGTGCCTCGAAGAAACCGTCAGCGCAGTCCCACGGGACGAGCACCGGTTCCGCGCGTCCTCCGATCGCGCGGGTCAGGTCGGCCAGGGACGGCCAGCCGACGAGAAGCTCAGCGAACTCGGGCAGGTAGTCGCGGGTGAGCCAGAACCGTTGACGCCAGCCGGTGTCATCGGCGTCGTACGTGAACACCACCACGCGGCGGGCCACCCGCCGCATCTCCCGCAGCCCGGCGACCGGGTCCGGCCAGTGATGGACGGTGCTGACCGCCATCGCGGCGTCGAAGGACTGGTCCTCGAAGGGCAGACTCTCCGCAGCGGCGGCCACGCAGGGCGCCGCGCCCGGGGGACGCTGCGCCCGCATGACCGCCGAAGGCTCCACCGCCGTGACGTCGCGGTCGGGTGGTTCGTAGGAGCCGGTGCCGGCTCCGACGTTCAGTACCGTTCGGGCGTCCCCCAGCGCCTCCCAGATTTGCGCGGCGATCCGTGGCTCGGTGCGGCGCGTCGCCGGGTAAGCGGATCCGATGGCGTCGTACAACTGCGCGCCGAACACCTTCAGCTGCTCCTCCGGCGTCGTCCTGATTCCCATTGCGCGCGCCTCCAGTTCCCTGTCTATGGCCGTCACCATGGCGGCAGCGCGGTCGCGCTGGTCCATCAGCAGGCCGCGCAGTCGGCACAGGTGCGCGACCGCGTCGGTGGCCGGATCGTCGACGAGCTCCGCGATCTCCCGCAGTCCGAAGCCGAGCCGCCGGTAGGCGAGCACCTTCCGGAGTCGCTCCACGTCGTCCGCGGAGTAGGCCCGGTGCCCGGCCGCGGTCCGCGTGGACGGCTCCAGGAGGCCGATCTCGTCATAGTGGTGCAGTGTGCGGACGCTGACGCCGGCCAACTCCGCCACGCGCCCCACGGTCAGGTGCTCCTCCACGCCGCCGACTATGTGCCATGACGCCGCGTGAGGAGCAAGCGCTTCCTGTCGGCCTGATCGAATTTCCGCTCACCGGTGGCAGCGGATGCACCCGATGCCGCTGCCGCACCAGCGCGTGGACAGCCCGTCGAGCGGTCGACGGCTGCTGTGCAAGATCCCAAAAAGGCCGTCTCCGACTAGCGGAAACGGCCTTGAACTGGGTGGAGCTGAGGGGATTTGAACCCCTGACCCCCTCGATGCGAACGAGGTGCGCTACCGGTCTGCGCCACAGCCCCTCCACCGGCGAACCGGCTTCGGTCCCACCCGGCTTTCACCGGGCGGGCCGGCGCCAAGGCTAACAGGTCGACCACCCCGGCCGCGAATCCACCCCCGGCGCGGCGGCGCCGACCCACGGAGATCGACACCGGGATGCGGCATGTCGGGGCGTCCAGGCCGCCGAACACCCCGACACGCCGCAAACCGGGCACGAGCAAGCGCACACGGCGCGCCGGAGCGGTCAGGCCGGGTGGGAGGAGCCGCGGCCCGACTGGTACGGCCGGCCCCGCAGGCCCCCCGCCCGGCGGTAGGAGACCGAACCGCCCCCGCTGGCCGCCGCCGGCAGGTCCCCGGAGCGGTCCAGGCCCATCGCGGTACGGCGTACCGCCTCGCGCTGGGCCGCCAGGCGGCGCTGCGCCTCCCGGCGGGCCGCCGCCCGGCGGGCCTGCTCCCGCCGTACCTCGGCCTGCCGGGCGGCCAGCCACGCCGCCTCCCGGGCCTGCAGACGCCGCCGCCGGCGCTCCGCCACGGCCCGCTTCCGCAGGTGTACGACGTACGCGACGAGCAGGGTGCCGGTGACCGAGACGCTGATCCAGAAGCCGGGGCTGACCACGATCACGCCGACCAGTTCGACGAAGTTGAGCAGCAGCAGCGCGGCGAGCACCCGACGGCGCCGGTAGACGGCCGGGGTGTGGCGTCGGCGGGGCGGCGGCCGTCGGCGGGCCTTGCGGGGAGCCGGCGGCACGGCGCGCAGCCGGCCGGACCGGCGGCCCGGCACCGGGGGCGCGGAAACGGGAGCGCTCAGCCCGCCCGTGTTCGCGTCTTCACTGAGGGTTACGACGAGGGCGCGAGACGGGTTGACCGGCCGCCGACCCGGGACAGTACGGCGTCGCCGGCGGCGCTGGAGCACCCGCGCCGTCGACTGCGCCCGCTCCGCCACCAGCCGCTCGGTGGCGTCGTACCGGCGGACCAGCGCCGGCGCGAGGGCGAGCAGGCCGGCGGCGGCGAGGACGGCGAGGAGCACCGAGGTCGGCACCCTCACCCCTCCCGTCACCGAATTCGAGGCAACCGTCGGACCACCGCAGGATCTTCCCCGGATGGTCGTCCACGGCGCAGATCGTACGGGCGGGCAGCGCTTGCCACAGCTTGCAGTTACTTGAGGTTACGGGCCGTCGACCCTGATGCCGCCGCGCCGCGCCGATCCCGTCCGTGGGACGGCTCACCCCTGCCGCTCGCGGATGCGGCGCCAGCGGGCCAGCAGACCGCCTTCGGCGGCCACCTCCTCGCTGGTCATCGCGTATCCGATGTGGTCACGCCACGCACCGTCGATGTGCATGTAGCGTACGTGGTACGCCTCTTCGCGAAAGCCCAGCTTCTCCACCACCCGCCGGGACGGCCGGTTCTCCGGGCGGATGTTCACCTCCACGCGGTGCAGCCCGCCCGGGCCGAACGCGTGGTCCACGGCGAGCGCCATCGCGGTCGGGATCACCCCGCGACCGGCCACTCTGGAATCCACCCAGTAGCCGACGTACCCGGAGCAGAACGCCCGCCGGACGATGCTGCCCACGTTGAGGTGCCCGACCAGCCGGTCCCGGCCGTCCTCGCGGAGGCAGACCGCGAACGGCATCCCCTCGCCGATGCGCGCCGAGCGCCGCTGATCCTTGTGGACGAAGCGGAACGCGGCCGGCGAGTTGGTCTCGTCCCAGGTGCCCGGCAGGTGCGACTCCCAGGGTGCCAGCCAGGCCTGGTTGGCGCGGCGCACCGCCGACCAGGCGCCCGCGTCCGAGCGCCGGTACGGCCGCAGCACCACCGGCCCGTCGGTCAGCACCACCGGCCAGCCCGGCGCCCGCCCGAGACCGAACAGGCTCACCGGCGCCGGTCCAGCAGGAGAACGTCCACGGTGGAGCCGGCGGCGGCGGTGGTCACCCGCTCGCCGAGCACCATCAGGCCGTTCGCCTCGGCCAGCCCGGAAAGCGTGAACGGCCCACCCGGCAGCGGCTGGACCGTGTACCCGCCGCCGCGCCGCTCGGCGACGTGCGCGGGGCGGAACTCGCGCAGCCCGCCCGGGGAGGTGATGGTTTCCAGCAGGTGCGCGCGGACACTCGGCCGGAACACCGGCTCCGCCCCGGCCAGCAGGTTGATGGCCGGGCGGGCCAGCACCTCGAAGCCGATCAGCGCCGAGCCGGGCTCACCGGGAAGACACACCACCGGCACCTCCTCGGCGCCGACCGTACCGAATCCGAGCGCGGTACCGGGATAGAGCGCCACCTCGGTGAAGGTGACCGGCCCGGCCCGGCCGCCCTCCCGCCGGGACAGGATGCGGCGGACCATGTCGCCGGGGCCGGTGCCGGTGCCGCCGGTGGTGATGATCAGGTCGGCGCGCAGCGTCTGGTCCTCCAGCAGGCCGCGCAGCCCCTCCGGGTCGTCGTCGCAGATGCCCACCCGGTACGCCAGGGCGCCCACCTCGGCCGCGGCGGCGGTCAGCGCGTGCGAGTTGGCGTCCACCACCTGGCCGGGCTGGCTGCCCCGGCCGACGTCGACGAGTTCGTCACCGGTGGCCACGATGACCACCCGGGGGCTGGGCCGGACCACCACGTGCCCGATCCCGGTGGCGGCGAGGACGGCCACCAGGGCGGGCGAGACGTACGTGCCGGCGCGGGCGAGCAGGGTGCCGGCGGGCAGTTCCTCACCGGCGCGGCGGACGCCGTACCCGCGCTTGGGGGTCCGGAAGATCTCCACCGCGGCCATGCCCTGGTCGGTCCACTCCACCGGGACGACCACGTCCGCGGCCACCGGCAGCGGCGCCCCGGCGGCGACCGAGAAGCACGAGCCCGGGGTGAGCCGGACCGGCCGCCAGCTCGCTGCGCCGAGGTCGCCGACCACGTTGAGCCGCACGGTACGGCCCGACCCCCCGGAGGGGGCCGGGCCGTACCCGACGAGGTCTTCCCAGCGGGCCGCGTACCCGTCCACCGCCGCCTGGTCGAAGGCGGGGAAGGAGTGCGGCGCGACGACGTCCTCGGCGAGGACGTTGCCGTGCGCCTGGGTGAGGTCGAGGTCGAGCGGAGGCAGCGCGCGCAACCTGCGCAGCACACTGCCCAGGTAGTCGGCGAGCGGCGTCAACTCGTTCGCGGCCGCCTCGGCGTCGGCCGTCGCTGTCATGTACTAGGACCGCCCGACGCGTCGGAGTTGACGAACTCGGCCAGCCACTTGCGGAACTCACCGCCGATGTCGTCGCGCTCGGCGGCGATCTGCACCACCGTCTGGAGGTAGCCCAGCGGCATGCCGGTGTCGTAGCGGGTGCCCCGGTAGACGATCGCGTGCACCGGCACGCCCTCGTTGCGCAGCAGCTCCATCGCGTCGGTCAGCTGGATCTCCCCGCCGCTGCCCGGCTCGGTACGGCGGATCGCGTCGAAGATCCGGCCCGGCAGCACGTACCGGCCGAGGACGGCCAGGTTGCTCGGCGCCTCCTCCGGCGTCGGCTTCTCCACCATGCCGGTCACCTTGACGACCTCGCCGATGTCGGTCAGCTCCGACTCGGCCGGCTCGACCGAGGCGATGCCGTACCGCTTGGTCTCGGCCGGGTCGACCTCGAAGAAGGCCAGCACCACGCCGCCGGTGCGCGCCTGAAGCTCCAGCATGGCTGGCAGCAGCGGCTGGTCCAGCTTGACGAACTCGTCACCGAGGAGCACCGCGAAGGGCTGGTCGCCGACGTGCGACTCGGCGTACCCGACGGCGTGGCCGAGGCCGAGCTGCTCGGGCTGGCGGCGGGTGTGGATCTCGGCCAGCTCGGTGGTGCGCTGCACGGCGGCCAGCAGCTCCGGTTTCTTCGCGAGCCGTTCCTCCAGATCGGGCCGGCGGTCGAAGTGGTCCACCATGGCCGTCTTGCCGCGCCCGGTGATCAGCAGCACGTCGTTGAGCCCGGCCTGGGTGGCTTCCTCGACGATGTACTGCAGGACCGGACGGTCGACCACCGGCAGCAGCTCCTTGGGCACCGCCTTCGTCGCCGGCAGAAAGCGGGTGGCCAGGCCGGCGGCCGGGATGACAGCCTTGACCGCACGGGGACGGCCGGTTGCGGCGGCCGTTGAGGGGTTCGCTGAGTGCTCCGACATGTCGCGAGACTATCGGCCACGGCTCTGCCGCGGCGGGTGAGGACCGGAAGACGCGCCGCCCGTAGCCGCCTGGGTCACACCCGGAGCGGGCCCCGGCACGCCGACGGCGGGCCGGCCGGAGCCCTCCGCCGCCCGGCCGGCCACCGGCCCCGCCCGGGGCAGCCCGTCGTCGGGGCTGATCGCGCCGGCCGGCACCGGAATCTCCTCGGTCACCGCGTCGACGCGCTGCCCGGTGACCCGGTAGCCGTCCCGGCCGGCCGCCTTGGCCGCGTACAGCGCCTCGTCGGCGGCGTCGAGCACCTGCTGGCCGGTGCTGGCGTGGTCGGGGTAGACGGCGATGCCGATGGAGACGGTCACCGTGATCGCCACGTGCTCGTCCACCACGATCGGGGTGTCCCGGACGGCCGCGCCCAGCCGTTCGGCGACGATCGCCGCGCCCCGGGCGTCGGTCTCCGGCAGCAGCACCACGAATTCCTCGCCGCCCTGCCGGAACGCCAGGTCGACCTCGCGGATCTCCCCGCGCACCCGGCGGGCGAACTCGGCCAGCACGACGTCGCCGGCGGTGTGGCCGTACGTGTCGTTGACCCGCTTGAACCGGTCCACGTCCAGGGCGAGGATGCTCAGCATCCGCCCGAAGCGGCTGGCCCGCTCCACCTCGCGGCGCAGCGACTCGCGCAGGTAGCGGTAGTTCCACAGCCCGGTCAACGGGTCGGTCAGCGAGAGCCGTTGCGCCTCCTCGTGCACCCGGACGTTCTCCACGGCGACCGCCGCGTGCCCGGCGAAGGTGCGCAGGGTGGCCAGGTCGTCGTCGTCGAACTCCTCGCCGCCGAGCCGGTCGTAGAGGGCCAGCACCCCGACCGCCGGGTCCCGGCCCGCCGGGTCGGCGCCGGCCGGTGCGGCGAAGGGCACCGCCACGTACGTCTCGCAGCGCGGCTCCCCCGCCGGCGCCTCGCCCGGCTCGATCCGCCCACGCTGGGGCTCCCCGGTGGCGGCAACCGCGCCGATCACCCCGCTGCCGACCGGCACCCGCAGCGGCTCGGTCGCGGGCACCCGGCCCTCCAGCCCCTCGGCGCACTGCCCCACCAGCACCCCGTCCGGGTCGAGCAGCAGCACCGTGCCGGCCCGCGCCCCGGTCGCCCCGAGCGCGCTGTGCAGGATCACCCGCAGGATGCGGGGCAGGTCGTGGGTGCTGGCCAGGGTGTCACCGAGCACCGCGAGGTGCCCCCGCAGCTGGTCCCGGCTGCTGGTCAGCGCCGCCACGTAGGTGGCGGTCTCCCGGGTCATCCGGTTGAACGCCCCGGCCAGCCGGCCGATCTCGTCGCGGCTGCGGACCGGCACCCGGGCGCTCAGGTCGCCGCGGGCCACCCGGTCCACCGCGCCGGCCAGCTCCACCAGCGGCCGGGTGGTCACCCGGGCCAGCCGCCAGGCGGCCAGCACGGCCAGCACGGCGGCGAGGAGCACCGCGCCGACCAGCACCGCGGGTAGTCCGGCGGGCTGCTCCCCGGGGACGGAGAGGACGAGCGGCAGCGGCTGTCCCGCGCTCGGGCCGAGCCGGCGCACGTACCGGCCGTCGGCGGTCTCGGTGACCCGGTCGCCGTCCACCGTGCTCGCGGCCGCGAGCACCGCCTCGCGTACCCCGTTGGACTCGGTGGTGTGCGCGACCCGGCCGGGGGCGGCGGGGCCGTCGAGCAGCGTGACCGCGACGCCCGTGGCGGCGGCCAGCCGGGCGACGAACGCCGGGTCGACCACCTGGGCGGCGGCGACGGTGCCGAGCGCGACACCGGCCGGGTCACGCAGGTCGACCCGGGCGCTCAGCGCCCGCACCGGCCCGCTCGGCACCCGGTCGCCGGAGCAGTCCTGCCAGGGCGTCGGGGGCGCGCCGGGGGTGGTGTACGTCGTCGCGCCGGCCACGTCGGTGACCAGCACCGCGCCGGCCAGGCCCCGGCTGACCACCTGGGCGGCGGCGCCGGCGCGGGCGGCGGGATCGGTACGCAGCGCGACGGCGTCGGCGGCGGCCCGGAGCTGCTGGCAGAGGGCGTCCACCGAGGTGCGGACGGTCGACGCGGCGAGCCCGAGCCGTTCAATGGAGCGGCTGCGGTCGACGGCCGCGAGGGTGGTGCCGACGAAGACCGCTCCGAGCAGCACCGGGCCGAGCACCACCGCGAGGAAGGCCGCCGTCAACCGCCCGCGTAGCGTCAAGCTTCCCCCCGGAAGTTCCGCGCCCGTTCCTGCGATGCTGACACAGTGCGACCGGATGACGCGGTTTGCGCAAGGGAGTGTTGCGTGCCCGAATTTTCTGATGGAGCGCACGAGGCCAAACGCGAGACGCGCGTCGCGCTGCTCGCCCGCCGCCGGGCGCTGACCGCGCCGCAGCGGGCCGAAGCCGCGGCGCGCGTCCGGGCCGAGCTGGTCGATCTGGTACGCCGGCTGCGCCCGCGCCGGATGACCGGGTACGTGCCGGTGGGCTCGGAGCCGGGCGGCCCGGAGTTGCCGGAGGCGCTGCGCGCGGCGCTGCCCCCCGAGGCGGAGCTGCTGCTGCCGGTGCTCCGCGACGACCTGGACCTCGACTGGGCGGCGTACGACGGCCCGGGATCGCTGGTGGCGGCCGGGCGCGGCATGCGGGAGCCGGACGGTCCCCGGCTGGGCCGCTCGGCGATAGGCGAGGCGGACCTGGTGGTGGTGCCCGCGCTGGCGGTGGACCACCGGGGCCTGCGCCTGGGTCGCGGCGGCGGCTCGTACGACCGGGCGCTGGCCCGGGTGGCGGGAACAGTGCTGACGGTGGCGCTGTTGCACGACGGTGAGCTGGTCGAGGCCCTGCCCGCCCAGTCCCACGACCGCCCGGTACGCGCCGTCGTCACCCCGTCGGGCGGTCTGCGTACGCTGACCGGCGCGCCCCGTGTCGATCCCCCCACGTCCGCTGGACGAATCCGGGGGTGATGACGCACCATTGGCACTCGAAACCGTCGAGTGCCAACCGGCCGTGCCAGATCCGGAGGAGAACGTGCCCACGTACCAGTACGCCTGCACCGCGTGCGGCCACCAGCTCGAGGCGGTGCAGTCCTTCTCTGACGAGCCGCTGACCGAGTGCCCCACGTGTGAGGGGCGGCTGCGGAAGGTCTTCAACTCCGTCGGTGTCGTATTCAAGGGCTCCGGCTTCTACCGCACCGACTCCCGTTCCTCCGGCACGGAGGGCAAGGCCGGCGCCACCACCCCCAAGCCGGCGAAGTCGGACAGCGGTTCCTCCGCGGGTAGCTCGACGTCGTCGTCGAGCTCGTCGTCGACCACCTCGTCGAACGGCGGCAGCTCGTCGGGCTCGTCGAACGGCGGGGCGGCCAAGGCCCCGGCCGGCAGCACCTCCAGCTGATCTCGTACGCCACCGCCCCCGCCGCCCACCGGGCCGCGGGGGCTTTCGGCGTCCCGTGCTCCCGTGCTCGTAGGTCCGGGTCGGCGATTCGGCCGGCCGCCGGCCCTTATCGGTGGCCCTACGGAGCTGATGGCGTGAATGACTCAACCTTGCTGGGCTGATCTTCCGTAGCAGGTCGGGCGTCGACTCGGGCGTTGTCCACAAGGCCGCCGGTTGTCCACAGGCCGGTGCACAGGGCACTCCGCTGCCCGACCCTCCCGCCTAGCGTGCTGTCCGAACGCCGCGACGGCGGCCGGACAGCGAGGTGGGGTGGGCGGCATGGCGGGTGGTGACCCGGACGGGACGGCGTCCCTGCGTCCCGTGCGCTGGCTGCGCCGGCCCGGCGGCGGCACCCTGCTGCGGCTCGGGCTGGTCGCCGCGCTGCTGGGCCTCGCGATGATCGTCCTGGACTCGTCCGAGGGGTGTCCCGCTCCGGCACCGGGCTCCTCCGGCGGCGCGCTAGCGGGCGGGGCTGGACCGGCGAATGGCGCGCCGGGCGGCCCGTCAGACGGCGGCTCCCCGAACGGCGGCTCCCCGAACGGCGGCTCCCCGAACGGCGGCTCCCCGAACGGCGGCTCCCCGGACGGCGGCGGCTCCTCGAACGGCGGCGGCTCCTCGAACGGGGGCTCCTCGGGCGGAAGTGAGTCGGACGGCGAGCCATCGAACGGGGACCCGTCGAATGGCGGCTCGTCGGACGGCGGCTCGTCGAGCGGCGGCCCGTCGGGTGGTGGCCCGTCGAGCGGCGGCCCGTTGGACGGCGGCCCGTCGAACGGCTCGTCGGGGGGTGGGGTGCCGGGTGCGGGGCGGTCG
>NZ_JBPQTL010000149.1:0-9439 GCF_051386295.1 Micromonospora sp. URMC 105
GCCGACGTCCCCACCACCAGGTCCGCGTCCGCCAGCGCCACCCCCCGCCGCGCCAGCCCCGCCAGCAGCCCCCACTCCCAGGCCACCCCGGTCACCCCGCCACCACCCAGCACCAACACCCGCGACATGTGTGAGCACCCTCTCCGTGACCGGCCCGTGCTCGAAACGGTAGCGTCGCCCCCACACGGGGGCAGGGGAGCGGTCCATTGAATCCGGTCACGGTCATCACCGGCGGCAGCCGCGGCATCGGCGCGGCCGTCGCCCGCCGCCTCGCCCACGACGGCCACCACATCGCCATCGGTTACCGCCGCGACCACGACGCCGCGTCCGCCGTCCTCGCCGACGTCCAGGCCCTCGGCCGGCAGGCCGTCGCCGTACCCGCCGACACCACCGACCCCGACCAGATCGCCCGGCTCTTCGACGCCGCCGCCGGCCTGGGCCCGCTCACCGGGCTGGTCAACAACGCCGGCGTCACCAGCCCCATCGGCGCCTTCACCGACCTGCGCCCCGACGACCTGCGCCACGTCGTCGACGTCAACCTCGTCGGCTACGTCCTCTGCGCCCAGCAGGCCGCCCGCCGCCTCACCACCGGCGGCGCCATCGTCAACATCTCCTCCGCCGCCGCCACCCTCGGCAGCCCGGGGGAGTACATCCACTACGCCGCCGTCAAGGCCGCCACCGACACCCTCACCATCGGCCTGGCCAAGGAACTCGCCCCGCAGGGCATCCGGGTCAACGCGGTCGCCCCCGGCCTCATCCGCACCGACATCCACGCCCTGTCCGGCATGCCCGACCGCCCCGACCGCAACGCCGGCCGGATACCGATGGGCCGGCCCGGGGAACCCGACGAGGTCGCCGGCGCCGTCGCCTGGCTCCTCGGCCCCGACGCCTCCTACACCACCGGCGCGGTGCTGCGGGTCGCCGGCGGCATGTGACGAGGCCCGCGCGCCACGTGCCGGTCTGCGCCGATCGTCACCGTCGGTGCGAAGCCCTGGCCAGGCATGCACCCCCGCCGGCCGGGTAGGCACCCCCGTGCCCAGCGGACGGATCGGCGACCACGGTTTCCTGGCGGACGGCCGCAGCGCGGTCCTGGTGGACCGGGCCGGCTCGGTGAACTGGTGGTGCCCGCAACGCTTCGACGGGCCCTCCATCTTCGGCCGGCTGCTCGACGACGACGCCGGACACTGGTCGATCCAGCCGGAGGGCCACTTCACCTGCGAGCGCTCCTACCTCGAGGACACGCTCGTGCTGCGCAGCACCTTCACCACCGGGCACGGCAGCGTCGCGGTGACCGACGCCCTCGCACTGGAGCCCGGCGCGCGCGGGCACGACATCGGCCGGCGCTCACCGGGGGTGCTGGGCCGGGTGGTCGAGGGGCTCGCCGGCGAGGTGCCGATGCGGCTGGACTACCGGCCACGCTTCGAGTACGGGCGGGTCACCGCGTACCTGACCGAACACGACGGCGTCATCGAGGCCGCCGCCGGCGGGTCCCGGCTCAGCCTGCGCGGCGACGTCCCACTGGAGTGCAGGCAGGGCGACGCCACCGCGAGCTTCACCGTCCGGGCCGGCGACACCTACCGCTTCACCCTCGGGCACGCCTCGACCTACGACTCCGGTCCGCCCGCGTCGCCCGACGCCGACCGGGTGGTCGCCGACGCCGTCACCGGCTGGCGCTCCTGGGCGGACCTGCACCGCGACCAGTACCGCGGCCTGTTCCACGACCAGGTGCGGCACAGCGCCATCATCCTGCAGGGCATGACCTACGGACCCAGCGGCGCGATCGTCGCCGCGGCGACCACCTCGCTGCCCGAGCAGCTCGGCGGGGACCGCAACTACGACTACCGCTTCGTCTGGGTCCGCGACTTCAGCCTCACCCTGCAGGCCCTCTGGCGCGCGGCCTGCCCGGACGAGGCGAACCGGCAGTTCGCCTGGGTGGCCCGGGCGATGGGACGCATCGGTGACGAGCCGGTCCCGATCATGTACGGGGTGCAGGGGGAGCGGGACCTCACCGAGCACCCCCTCGACCACCTCTCCGGCTACGCCGACAGCCGGCCGGTCTTCGTGGGCAACAACGCCTGGAAGCAGCGGCAGAGCGACGTGCTGGGGGAGATCCTCGACGCGGCCTGGCTGATGCGCCACTACCTCGACCCGATGGCGCCCGAGGTGCACCACCTGCTGCGCGCCCTCGCCGACCAGGCGACGCGGGACTGGCGCCGGCCGGACTCCGGCATGTGGGAGGCCCGCGACGCCGAACGGCACTACGTCTCGTCGAAGGTGCAGTGCTGGACGGCGCTGGACCGCGCCGTCCGCTTCGGCCCGCGCCTCGGCGACCAGGCCGACGTGACCCGCTGGGCCGCCGCCCGCGACGAGATCCGCGAGGCCGTCCTGACCCGGGGCTGGCACGAGGAGCTCGGCGCGTTCACCGGGGCCTTCGACTCCGACGACCTGGACGCCTCGGTGCTGCTCATGCCGCTGGTCGGCTTCCTGCCGGCCGACGATCCGCGGATGCGCTCCACCATCGCGGTGATCGAACGCGAGCTCTCCCACGACGGGCTGCTGCGCCGCTGGAACGGCGACCCGGCAGGCTTCGTCATCTGCTCGTTCTGGCTGGTCAGCTGTTTGGGGCTGGCCGGTGAGGTGGACCGGGCCAAGCAGCTCTTCACGCAGCTCGCCGCCCGCGTCAACGATCTGGGGCTCTTCGCCGAACAGATTGACCAGGCCACGGGGGAGCAGCTCGGCAACTTCCCGCAGGCCTTCTCGCACATCGGGATGATCAACGCCGCCGGCCGGCTCACCGAGGCCGCCGAACGGCGCGACGCCGCCGGCCGGCCGCGACAAGCCGTGCGGGCTGAACCAGCTCGATGATCATCGGTGCTGCCGTCCCCGCGACGACCTTGAAGATTTAGGGCTTTCCGGGGATTTCGGGCGATAGCTGGCCGAGGATGGGCTGCAGGGCCATCGCAGGAAGAGGAGCCGACAGCGTGGACATGAAGCTGGAATTCATCGTGCTGCCCGTCGCCGACGCGGGCCGGGCCAAGGACTTCTACAAGTCCCTGGGCTGGCGGGAAGATGCCGACATCGGCGAGGGTGAAGGCCGCACAGTGCAGATGACCCCGCCCAGGTCGGACTGCTCGGTCATGCTCAGCCGCGTCCTGACCTCGGCCGCGCCCGGCTCCGTCCAGGGCCTGTACCTGGTGGTGGACGACATCGAGGCGGCCCGGGCCGAGCTGGTGGGCCGCGGCCTCGACATCAGCGAGATCTTCCACCAGGCAGCCGGTGGACTGCCCCTGCCCAACGGCGAAGGACGCGCCCCCGGCCTCGCCCCGGACCGCGCCAGCTACTTCTCGTTCGCCTCCTTCAAGGACCCGGACGGCAACGGCTGGTACCTCCAGGAAGTCACCACCCGCTTCCCCGGCCGGCTGTGGTGACCACCGGACCGGCGGTTCTCGCGGAGGAGTCGCATGCAAGCCACCTATGACTCGGTGCCCGATCTGGCCGCCGCGCTGCGCCGGGCCGCGGCCGCGCACGGCCGCTACGAGGAGGAGATCGGCAAGGCCGACCCCGACTGGCCGGACTGGTACGCGCAGTACATGGCCGACGAGCAGGCCGGGCGCACCGGCACCGCCGGCCCGCAAGCAGGCACCTGAGCATGACGACCTGCGCCGCCCCGGCGCGGACACGCACCGGGGCGGCGCTGGGCAACTTGCGCGCCACCTGGCACGATCACGCAGGTGACCAGCACACCCGCCGCGGCGCAGCGCCTGCGTGACCTGGCGCTGCTGCGTCGCGTGCGTGACCGGATCGACCGGGAGTACGTGCAGCCGCTGGACGTCGAGGCGCTCGCGCGGGGTGTGAACATGTCGGCCGGGCACCTGAGCCGTCAGTTCCGGGCGGCGTACGGGGAGTCGCCGTACGCGTACCTGATGACCCGGCGCATCGAGCGGGCGATGGCGCTGCTGCGCCGGGGTGACCTCAGCGTCACCGAGGTGTGCTTCGCGGTCGGCTGCGCGTCGCTGGGCACCTTCAGCACCCGTTTCACCGAGCTGGTCGGCATGCCGCCCAGCGTCTACCGGGAGCAGGCGGCGAGCGCGACGGCGGGCCTGCCGCCGTGCGTCGCCAAACAGGTCACCAGACCGGTCAGGAATCGAGAAGCGCCGGCTGCCGGCCCGCATCTAGCGTGATCGGCATGGACATCACCATCAACACCACCGTTCTGCCGCACGTCGACCCGGACGCCTCGCTGGCCTTCTACCGCGACGCCCTGGGTTTCGAGGTCCGCAGCGACGTCGGGCAGGGCACGATGCGGTGGATCACCGTCGGCCCCGCCGGGCAGCCGGACACGTCGATCCTGCTGGCGCCGCCGGCGGCCGATCCGGGGGTGACCGAGGCCGAGCGGCGCACCATCGCCGAGATGATGGCCAAGGGCACCTACGGCTGGATCCTGCTGGCCACCCCCGACCTCGACGGCACCTTCGACAAACTGCAGGCCGGCGACGCCGAGGTCGTGCAGGAGCCCACCGAGCAGCCGTACGGCATCCGCGACTGCGCCTTCCGCGACCCCGCCGGCAACCTCATCCGCATCCGCGAACTCCGCTGACCCGTCCGCCACCACGATCCGCACCTGCGGGCGCGGCGGCTCCTCACCGCGCCCGCAGGTGCGGATCGCGGGCGCCGTCGAGATCATCCTGTCGTTCGGCGAGCCCCTGCACGACGGCGCCGGTCCGACACCTCGGCCGAACACACCCCGTGGCCGCGGCCACAGGGACCCCACGGGCCCAAGCGTCGCCGATACCGTGGTTCCCGCGCCGAGCGCGACCCCGACCAGCGCCAACCGGCCCCGCCCACGGATGGAGACACGATGAGCACGGCCACGAGGACCGACACGCCGTCGCCTGCGCTGCACGACGCCGACAGCCACGACGTGATCCGCGTGCACGGCGCGCGTGTCAACAACCTCAAGGACGTCAGCGTCGAGATCCCGAAGCGCCGGCTCACGGTCTTCACCGGCGTCTCCGGCTCGGGCAAGAGCTCCCTGGTGTTCGGCACGATCGCCGCCGAGTCACAGCGGCTGATCAACGAGACCTACAGCGCCTTCGTGCAGGGCTTCATGCCGACGCTGGCGCGACCCGAGGTCGACGTACTCGAAGGGCTGACGACGGCGATCATCGTCGACCAGGAGCGGATGGGCGCCGACGCCCGCTCCACCGTCGGCACCGCGACCGACGCCAACGCCATGCTGCGCATCCTCTTCAGCCGGCTCGGGCAGCCGCACATCGGCCCGCCCAACGCGTACTCGTTCAACGTCCCCTCGGTGCGGGCCAGCGGCGCGATCACCGTCGAGCGCGGCGCGGGCAGGACGAAGACCGAGAAGGCCACCTTCACCCGCCTCGGCGGCATGTGCCCCCGCTGCGAAGGCATGGGCTCGGTCACCGACATCGACCTGTCCGCCCTGTACGACGACAGCAAGTCGCTCAACGAGGGCGCGCTCACCATCCCCGGCTACAGCATGGAGGGCTGGTACGGCCGCATCTTCCGCGGCTGCGGCTTCTTCGACCCGGACAAGCCGATCCGCAGGTACACCAAGAAGGAACTGCACGACCTGCTCCACCGGGAACCCACCAAGATCAAGGTCGACGGGATCAACCTGACCTACGCCGGGCTGATCCCCACCATCCAGAAGTCGTTCCTCGCCAAGGACGTCGACGCGCTCCAGCCGCACATCCGCGCCTTCGTGGACCGGGCCGTCACCTTCACCACCTGCCCCGAGTGCGGCGGCACCCGACTCAGCGAGGCGGCCCGATCTTCCAAGATCGCGGGCATCAACATCGCCGACGCCTGCGCGATGCAGATCAGCGACCTCGCCGCCTGGGTACGCGACCTGGACGAACCGACCGTCGCGCCGCTGCTGGCGGCGCTGCGACACTCCCTCGACTCGTTCGTCGAGATCGGCCTCGGCTACCTCAGCCTCGACCGTCCGTCGGGCACGCTCTCCGGCGGCGAGGCACAACGCACCAAGATGATCCGCCACCTCGGCTCGTCGCTCACCGACGTCACCTACGTCTTCGACGAGCCCACCATCGGGCTGCACCCGCACGACATCCAGCGGATGAACAACCTGCTGATCCGGCTGCGGGACAAGGGCAACACCGTGCTGGTCGTCGAGCACAAGCCCGAGGCGATCGCGATCGCCGACCACATCGTCGACCTCGGCCCGCGCGCCGGCACCGAGGGCGGCCAGGTGGTGTTCGAGGGCACCCTCGAGGGGCTGCGGGCCAGCGGCACGCTCACCGGGCGGCACCTGGACGACCGCGCCCGCCTGAAGCCGTCGGTGCGCACACCGTCCGGCGTCCTGGCGGTACGCGACGCCCGCACCCACAACCTCCAGGGCGTCGACGTCGACATCCCGCTCGGCGTGCTGGTCGTCGTCACCGGCGTCGCCGGCTCCGGCAAGAGCTCCCTGATCCACGGCTCGGTGGCCGGGCGGGACGGGGTCGTGTCCGTCGACCAGAGCGCGATCCGCGGCTCCCGGCGGAGCAACCCGGCCACGTACACCGGACTGCTCGACCCGATCCGCAAGGCGTTCGCGAAGGCCAACGGCGTGAAACCGGCCCTGTTCAGCGCCAACTCCGAGGGCGCCTGCCCGGCCTGCAACGGCGCCGGGGTCATCTACACCGACCTGGCGATGATGGCCGGGGTCGCCACCACCTGCGAGGAGTGCGAGGGCAAACGGTTCCAGGCCGCGGTCCTGGAATACCACCTCGGCGGCCGCGACATCAGCGAGGTGCTCGCCATGTCGGTGACCGAGGCGGAGGAGTTCTTCGCCGACGGCGAGGCGAAGACGCCGGCGGCGCACAAGATCCTCACCCGGCTGACCGACGTCGGCCTGGGCTACGTCAAGCTCGGTCAGCCGCTGCCCACGCTCTCCGGCGGCGAGCGGCAGCGGCTCAAGCTGGCCACCCACATGGCCGAGAAGGGCGGCGTCTACGTCCTCGACGAGCCGACCAGCGGCCTGCACCTCGCCGACGTCGAGCAGCTGCTCGGCCTGCTCGACCGGCTCGTCGACTCCGGCAAGTCGGTCATCGTCATCGAGCACCACCAGGCGGTCATGGCGCACGCCGACTGGATCATCGACCTCGGTCCCGGGGCCGGCCACGACGGCGGCCGGATCGTCTTCGAGGGCACCCCGGCCGATCTCGTCGCCGCCCGCCGCACCCTCACCGGCGAGCACCTGGCCGCGTACGTGGCCTCCTGACAGGGAACGTCGCCCTGCGTCGATGGGTCGTCCGGGGGAGCATCCCGGACGACCCGGCGGGCTGTGGGGATGCGCGGCCTGGGCCGGGGGACTCGATCTTGACGTAGTCGGACGGTGACGAGGTCACCGGTACGTCACCGGGGGGCGGTGCGGCGACGTGTTCGCGGACGGCAGGGCGAACCGGCGCGACGTGGAACGACGCGTTCGTGGGTGCACGCGACACCCCGTCGGCGAGCTGAGCCGCGAGGTCCCCGCCCCCCGTCCACGCCCCATTGGCCCTGATTCGATAATACATATTATGTCAAGTTGACCGGATCAGGCCTCCTCCGGAAGGGGTGGGCGGTGCCGCTACGGGCTCCGGTGAGCCAGCGGCGAGGTGCACTCCGATGGATTAGCTTCTCCGCCGTGGCGTGAGGCCAGGTGCGGCGGCGGCCCATGATCCGGCAGCAGTTTCCGACTGCCAGCACGGCCTGCCTGGTCGGAACTGCCGCCCGATCATGAGTGCGGCGAAGGCCGTCCTCGACGGGTGTACGGCTGCGACGAGTCCACTGCGACGAGTCCACGCGAGGCTCGTCGGGTCAGGCCCGACGTCGGCCCTCCTGCCTACGGGGCGGCTGCGAGCCGGAAGCTGCGTCACCCCATGGGCTGGCCCGGCCCTCGCGTCCGATCGTCAACCTCAGCGCGCCCACCGCCGGCGAGCGCTCGTCGGACAGGCCCGCACGCGGTAGCTCCGCGTTCCCCTGATGCCGCTCCCCTCCCCGCCACTGGCCCTCAATCCGAGAAACCTGCATAATATGGCTTATGCATGACAAACAGGACGAATCGGTAGGGCGGCTCATCGAGGAGTTCCTGACGGCCCGGGCCACCCGCAAGCCCTCCCCGCACACCCTGGAGGCGTACCGGCGGGACCTGCGGGCCGTGGCCGCCCTGGTCGGCGAGGACGCCACTCCCCTCCCCCTCGACCGGGTGATGATCTCGGACCTCTCCCCCCGGGTCATGCGGGCGGCGTTCGCCCGGTTCGCCGCTCCCCGCGCGGCGGCATCGGTGCACCGCGCCTGGTCCAGCTGGAACAGCTTCTTCACGTTCCTGGTGGCCGAGGGGGTGGTGGCGGGCAACCCGATGCCGGCGGTGGGCCGGCCCCGTACACCGCTCCCCCAGCCCAAGCCGCTGCGCGGCGAGGACACCCCGGAGCAGCTGCTGGCCTCGGTGGCGCGGGAGGACGGGCGGCAGCGGGACCCGTGGCCGGAGCGGGACGTGGCGGTGCTGGCCCTGGCGCTCTGCGCGGGCCTGCGTCTGTCGGAGCTGCTGGCGTTGCGGGTGTCATCGCTGAGCGGTCGCGTCGGCGAGCGGCGGGTGGACGTCGCGGGCAAGGGCGGCCGGCCGCGGGTGGTGCCGGTCGAGCCGGAGCTGGACCGGGTGCTGGTGGACTACCTGGACAGCCGGGCGCGGCGGTTCGGGTCGCGCAGCGTACGGCCGGACTCGCCGTTGCTGGTGGACCGGCGGGGTGAGCCGTTGCGCCGGGGCGGGCTGCAGTATCTGGTGGACTCCTGCTACCGGCGGGCGGGCATCGGTGACCGGGTGCCCCGGGGTGCGCGGCTGCACGCGTTGCGGCACACGTTCGCGACGCGGTTGGCCGAGGACGGGGCGAGCGCGGCGGAGATCATGCGGTTGCTGGGGCACGCGTCGCTGGCGTCGTCGCAGACGTACATCGAGGTGACGGCGGGTCAGCAGCGCGCGGCGGTGCGGTCCAACCGCACCAATCGGGCGTTGGCGGGGTTGGTGCGGGAGTCCGGGTGAGGCGCGGCCGGCCGGGGGGTCAGAGCCCGGAGCACGGGGTGTCGTTGACGGTGCAGCCCTCGGGGGCCTTGGTGAGCGTGTCGGGGTCGCGGACGGTGAAGCTGACGGTGTGTGACCCTCCGGCTGGTACGGGGGCGCCGGTGAAGGTGACGGTCTGTCCGTCCTGCTGCCAGGTGGCGCCGTCGGCTGTGGTGACGGTGCCTCCCTCGGCCAGGGTGACCACGAGGGTCCAGTCCTTGGCGGCGGCGCCGGCGGGATTGTCGAGCACCACCTGGCCGGTGTAGCCGAAGAGCCGGGTGGCGGTGGTCTCGTAGCGGGCGGCGACGGCGGGGGTCGGCGCGGCGGTGGTCGTGGTGGGTGTGCGCGACGGGGTGGCGCTGGGGGTCCGGC
>NZ_JBPQTL010000150.1:0-9069 GCF_051386295.1 Micromonospora sp. URMC 105
CACCGCCACCATCGACGGCCGCCAGGTCTGCCTGATGGCCAACGACTCCACGGTCAAGGCCGGCAGCTGGGGCGCCCGGACGGTAGAGAAGATCATCCGGATCATCGAGCGGGCGTACTCGACCGGCGTGCCGATGGTCTACCTGGTCGACTCGGCCGGCGCCCGGATCACCGATCAGGTCGACCTCTTCCCCGGTCGGCGCGGCGCGGGCAAGATCTTCTGGAACCAGGTCCGCGCCTCGGGTTCGATCCCGCAGGTCTGCGCGCTGTTCGGGCCGAGCGCGGCCGGCGGGGCGTACATCCCGGCGTTCTGCGACGTGGTGGCCATGGTGGACGGCAACGCCAGCATGTACCTCGGCTCCGACCGGATGGTCGAGATGGTCACCGGCGAGAAGACCACGCTGGAGGCGATGGGCGGGGCCAAGGTGCACTGCGCCGAGTCCGGGGTCGGGCACTTCCTCTGCAAGACCGAGGCCGACGCGCTGGACGTGGTGCGGACCTACCTGTCGTACCTGCCGGCGAACTGGACCGAGCAGCCGCCCGCCGCGCCCGCCAAGCAGGCGTCCGACAAGGTCGACCTGGCCGCGCTGGTCCCGGCCAGCGAGCGGCAGGCCTTCGACATGCGCCGGTACGTCAAGGGCCTGCTCGACGACGGCTCGTTCTTCGAGATCCAGGCGCTCTGGGCCAAGGAGCTGACCATCGGCTTCGGCCGGCTGAACGGCGAGGTCGTCGGCGTGGTCGGCAACAACTCGATGTTCAAGGGCGGGGTGCTCTTCGTCGACTCGGCTGACAAGGCGACCCGGTTCGTGCAGCTCTGCGACGCGTTCAACGTGCCGCTGCTGTTCCTCAGCGACGTGCCCGGCTTCATGGTCGGCAGCGCGGTGGAGAAGCAGGGCATCATCCGGCACGGCGCCAAGATGATCACCGCGATCTCCGAGGCGACCGTACCGAAGATCTGTGTGGTGGTCCGCAAGGCGTACGGCGCCGGCCTCTACGCGATGGCCGGCCCGGGCTTCGAGCCGGACGCGACCATCGCGCTGCCCACCGCGAAGATCGCGGTGATGGGCGCCGAGGCCGCGGTGAACGCCGTCTACGCCAACAAGATCGCCGCGATCGCCGACGAGGCCGAGCGGGCCGCCTTCGTCGCCGCGAAGCGCGAGGAGTACGAGCGGGACATCGACGTCGTCCGGCTCGCCAGCGAGCTGGTGATCGACGCGATCGTCGAGCCGCACGAGCTGCGCGCCGAGCTGGTCCGCCGGTTCGCCGCCGCCCGCACCAAGGACCGCCACTTCTCGCGGCGGCGCCACGGCGTCACCCCGGTCTGACCCGACCCGCACCACCCGACCGGCGTCACGAGCGCCCGGCGGCCATCCACAAAGGGCGTCCCACCAGGAGGATCAGATGGACTTCCGGCTCACCGAGGAACAAGAGGCGCTGCGGTCCAGCGTGCGGGACTTCGCGCGTGAGGTGGTCGCCCCGGTCATCGCCGAGCACTACGAGAAGCACACCTTCCCGTACGAGGTGATCCGGCAGATGGGCAAGATGGGCCTGTTCGGCCTGCCCTTCGGCGAGGAGCACGGCGGCATGGGTGGCGACTACTTCGCCCTCTGCCTGGCCCTGGAGGAGCTGGCCCGGGTCGACTCCAGCGTGGCGATCACCCTGGAGGCCGCGGTCTCCCTCGGCGCGATGCCGATCTACCGGTTCGGCACGGAGGAGCAGAAGGCGACCTGGCTGCCGAAGCTGCTCAGCGGCGAGGCGCTGGCCGGCTTCGGGCTGACCGAGCCGGGCACCGGCTCCGACGCCGGTGGCACCCAGACCCGCGCGGTGCTGGACGAGGCCACGAACGAGTGGGTGATCAACGGCTCGAAGGCGTTCATCACCAACTCCGGGACCGACATCACCGCGCTGGTCACCGTCACCGCGGTGACCGGCACGAAGCCGGACGGCTCGAAGGAGCTGTCGACCATCATCGTGCCGACCGGAACGCCGGGCTTCACCGTGGCGCCGGGCTACTCCAAGGTCGGCTGGACCGCCTCGGACACCCACGAGCTGACCTTCGACGACTGCCGGGTGCCGGCGGCGAACCTGCTCGGGGAGCGGGGCCGGGGCTTCGCCCAGTTCCTGCGCATCCTCGACGAGGGCCGGATCGCGATCGCCGCGCTCGCCGTCGGCCTCGCCCAGGGCTGCGTCGACGAGTCGATCAAGTACGCCAAGGAGCGGCACGCCTTCGGCCGGCCGATCGGCAACTACCAGGCGATCCAGTTCAAGATCGCCGACATGGAGTTGAAGGCGCACACGGCCCGGCTGGCGTACTACGACGCCGCCGCGCGGATGCTGGCCGGTGAGCCGTTCAAGCGGCAGGCGGCGATCGCCAAGCTGCACGCCAGCACGATCGCGGTGGACAACGCCCGGGAGGCGACCCAGATCCACGGCGGCTACGGCTTCATGAACGAGTACCCGGTCGCCCGGTTCTGGCGGGACTCCAAGATCCTGGAGATCGGCGAGGGCACCTCCGAGGTGCAGCGCATGATCATCGCTCGCGACCTGGGCGTCTGACCCGGCCTCCGGCCCCTGCCGCGCTGCCGCACGGCGGGGGCCTGTCGGATTCCGGCGCGTCGGCTGGACGACGCACCGGTGTCGGCCGTCGTAGCCCCTCCGTACCCTTCGTGCCCATGACACCGGCTCATGATCATCCTTTGGCGCCGGGTGGTCGTACCCCGCTCGCGGAGCTGTTGCGGGGTCACCGGCTCGCCGTCGGCCTCACCCAGGCCGAGCTGGCGCAGCGGGCCGGGGTCGGCGTGCGGACCGTCCGTGACCTGGAGCGCGGCCGGGCCAGCCGGCCGCAGCGCAGCACCGTGGAGCTGCTCGCTGACGCGCTCGGCCTCACCGACGGACCCCGCGCCGCCTTCCTCGCCACCGCCCGTGGGCGGGCGGCCGTGCCGGCCGCCGTCGAGGTCCCGCACCGCGCACCGGCCGCCGGCTCCGCGCCTCGCGACCCCGACCCCTCGGGTACGCCGATCGCGCTCCCGCCCCCGGTCGAGCTGATCGGCCGGGAGCGGGACCTGGCCGACCTCGCCGCGCTGCTCACCACGGACCGGTGGCCGCCGGTGGTGACCCTGGTCGGGCTCGCCGGCGTCGGCAAGACGGCGCTGGCCCTGGCCGTGGCGCACGAGGTCGTCGCCGACTGTCCGGGCGGAGTGGCCGGGGTGCTGGTCGGCGAGGGCTCCGACGCCGCCGACGTGCTGGCCGCGGTGAGTGCCGTGCTCGGCGCGGCCCGCCTGCCCGACCTGGCGGTACGGCTGCGAAACCGGCCGGCGCTGCTGCTGGTGGACGCGGCCGAACGTGCCCCGGACCCGCTGGCCGAGGCGTTGCGGCAGCTCACCGACGCGGTGCCGAGCCTGCGGGTGCTGGTGACCGGGCGGCACCCGGTGGGCGTACCCGGGGAACTGGTCCGTCCGGTGGCGCCGCTGGACGTGCCCCCGGCCGACGTGGTCGACGCGGCGGAACTGGCCCGCTACCCGGCGGCGGCGCTCTTCGCCGCCCGGCTCGCCCGGGTACGCCCCGAGCCGCCCGACCCGCGGGAGCTGCCCGCGCTGGCCGCCCTGGTCCGTCGGCTCGGCGGCCTGCCGCTCGCGATCGAGCTGATGGCGGCCCGGGGGCGCATCCTCGACCTCGACGAACTGCTCGACCGGTACGGCGACCGGGTCCTCGACCTGGCCGGCCCCGACCTGGGGCGGCGCGGCTGGGAGGCCGCCGCACCGGCCGGGTCGGAGAGCGCAAGGGCGGCGGTGGCGGTGACCCTGCGGGAGGCGGTGGCCACCAGCTACCGCCTGCTCGCCGGCTCCGAGCGCGCGGCCGTGCGCCGGCTCTCCGCGTTCGCCAACCGCTGGTCCGTGGAGCTGGCCGAGGAACTGCTGGCCGACGAGGCCGGCCGGGACGGCACCGTGGTCGTCGACCCGGTGCCGCTGCTGGACCGCCTGGTGGAGCTGGGGCTGGTCAGCGTCCGGGGCGCCGGTCCGTTCCGGTTCCGGCTGCTCGACGCGGTCCGTGACTTCGCCGTCGAGCGGGCCGCCGGCCGGGGCGAGCTGACCGCGATCCGCCGCCGGCACGCGGTCGTGGTGGCCCGGCTGGTGACCCGGACCGCGCCGAACCTGGTCGGGGCGAAGCTGCCCGCCGCGGTACGCCGGCTAGACGAGGTGACCAGCGACATCAGCGCCGCCCTGGCCCATGCCGCCACCGACGACCCGCTCACCGCGCTGCGCCTGGCGGCCGCGCTGACCCGCTGGTGGCGGCTGCGGGGGCGGGACGTCTCCGGGCGGCAGTGGCTCCGCCGGCTGCTGGCGGACCCGCGTACCGCCGACGCCGACCCGGTGCTGCGGGCCTGGGCGCTGCTCGGGGTGGCCCGGCTCGCCGCCGAGCACGGCGCGGGCGCGCAGGAGCTGCCGGCCGCCCGCGCGGCGCTCGACGTCTTCGCCGCGCACGCGGAGGTGACCGGCGAGCTGGAGGCCCGCACGGTGCTCTGCGCGCTGCTCGTCGCCACCGGCGGGTACGACGAGGCACGCGCGCAGGCGCAGGCGGTGCTGGCGCTGGCCACCCGGCACGGCCGGGTACGCGACGTGGCGGTGGCCCAGAACAACCTCACCTGGCACGAGATCCGCCGCGGTGACCTGGCCGGCGCCCGGCGGCGGCTGGCCACCGTGGACCGACTGGCCGCCCAGTGCGACGAGCGGCGGCTGCGCCTGCTGGCCCGGGCCAACCTGGCCGAGGTGGCCCGCCTCCAGGGCCGGTACGCCGAGGCGGTGGAGCAGGGCCGCCGGGTCGCCGCGGCGCTGGCCGACCTGGGCGACCCGGGACACCGGCGCCGGGTGCTCGGCACGGTCGGCCTGGCGCTGGCCCGGGACGGTCGGCTGGACGAGGCCGCCGACGTACTGGCCGAGCTACGGGCGGAGGCGCCCCGGTCGCCCGCCGGCGCTGCGCCTGCGTTCACTGCCGCGTCCGCCGCGCCGGAGTTCGGGCGGTCGGTAGTGGCGGCGCGGCCCGAGGAGGGGGTCATCGCCCTGATCGAGGGGACGGTGGCGCTGCGCCGGGGCGACCGGGAACTGGCCGCGGAGTGGTTCGGGGCGGCGGCGAAGGCCGGCGCCGACGGTCAGGACCGGCGGGACGTGGTCGAGGCGCTGGTGGGGCTGGCGGCGAGCACAGGCGACCCGGCCGTGCTGGACCGTCTCGACCGGGCCTGCCGGGAGAGCGGGATCCGCCTGCTGCCGTACGAGGAGGACCTGCTGCACCGGCTCCGTCCGGCCGGTTGAGGGCCGGGGCGGTGCTGCGGCGCGCCGCGCCCTCCGTCGGGTCGGCTCCTGCCGGCCCCGTGCGGCCCGGACGCCGGGGGCGGGGGAGGCGCGAGCGAATAAGCCCCCTGATGACACCCCTCGCTCAATCGCTCGCGCCGGCACCCCCCCAGGTGCTCCCCCCGGCTCGACGAAGGCTAGCCACCGCTGACGTCCGCTTTGCGCGGCTTCCCGGTGTTGTCCCGCCGACGTGACCAGTTCTGCCGGTGGTTCTGCCGGTAGCGCGAGCCGATGCCCCGGGTCCGGTGGGCGATCGGCTGACCCGGCGGACCGGGCGGCACCGTCGCCGCCGCCGATGCCGACGGGCAGGTCAGCGCCCGTGCTGCGGCGTCAGGCCGCCGTCTCGCCGGCCGGGGCGGTGTCGGTGCTGCCGGCGGTCGCCCCCGGGTGCACGGCGTCCCGCACCCGGCGCAGGCCGTCGAGCATCGCCGTCAGCGCCGCGGGCTCGAGCTGGCCGGTGAACCACTGCTCGATGATCCGCAGGTGACCGGGGAGGGTCTCGTCGAGGCGCTTGAGCCCCGACGGGGTGACCACGGCGTACGAGCTGCGCCGGTCGGACGGGCAGGCACTCCTGACGAGCAGCCCGTCGCGTTCCATCCGGTCCACCACTCGGGTGACGCCGCTGGTGGACAGGGAGGTCTGCGCCGCCAGGTCGGTCATCCGTAGCTGATTGCCGGGGGATCGGGCGAGCCGCATCAGCACTTCGAACTCGACCGCGGAGAGGCCGTGTTCCTCGTACTGGGCGGCGAACCGGGCCGACAGCCCGGCGTACGCCTCGACGAGGAGGCCGACGGCGGTGATCCGGGGGTCGTCGAACACGTTCTGATCCACCTGGCCATCCTAACAGTGGTTGACACGGGGAATGTTTGTGTGACTATAGTTGCTTAGTCAGCCGTTGGGCTCATAAACAATCTCTCCCCCTGGAGGACGCACCATGACCAGCACCGAGTCGGTTACCCGCGACTGGGAGGGCCTCACCGTCCCCACCGCCGGCACCTACCTGCTGGACGCGGCTCACAAGCGGGTCGGGTTCGTCGCCCGGCACATGATGGTCAGCAAGGTACGCGGTGAGTTCGCCGACGCCTCGGCGACCATCACCATCGCCGAGGACCCGATGCAGTCCTCGGTCACCGCCACCATCCAGGCCGCCAGCATCAACACCGCCCAGGCCGACCGGGACGCCCACCTGCGCAGCCCGGAGTTCCTCGAGGCCGAGACCTACCCGACGCTGGAGTACCGCAGCACCGGTGTGAAGTCCCGCAACGGCAACGAGTTCGTGCTGCTGGGCGAGCTCACGATCAAGGGTGTCACCCGCCCGGTCGAGCTGGACGTCGAGTTCGAGGGCGTCGGCCGCAGCCCGTTCGGCCAGGACATCTTCGGCTTCTCCGCGAGCACCGAGATCGACCGGGAGGACTTCGGTCTGACCTGGAACGTGGCGCTCGAGACCGGCGGCGTGCTGGTCGGCAAGAAGATCAAGATCGAGATCGAGGGCGAGGCCGTCCGCCAGGCCTGATCCTGCGGAATCCTTCCGGCGAGGTCCCTGCTTCCCCTGAGCAGGGACCTCGCCGCGTCTCCAGGTGCGAATTGTCACGAGTTATTCGTCGGTCGCGCCGGTGCCGACGGTGGTCGCTGGGTAGAGATGGCCGCAGGGCGTACCGGTGGGGCCACTGGCCCTGGCGACGTGGGCGCTCTTACCGTGGTTGTTCACAACGCGCGGCGGGACGGACACGGTCCCGCGCGCCTCGCGCCGGGAGGGCACATGGGTAGGGACGTCGAGCAGGGCGCCTTCTCCCGGGAGGACCGGGTCCGCTACCGGCAGAAGGTCCGGCGCAGTCTCGACGTCTTCGCGTTGATGCTGGACGACTTCGGCTTCGACGCGGACCGGCCGATGACCGGCCTGGAGATCGAACTCAACCTGATGGACCCGGCGGGTGAGCCGGCGATGCGCAACGAGGAGATCCTGGCCGCCATCGCCGACCCGCTGTTCCAGACCGAACTCGGGCAGTTCAACCTCGAACTGAACGCCGCGCCTCGGCTGATCGAGGGCAACGGCTTCACCGAGTACGAGCGTGAACTGCGCAGCAGCCTGACCCGCGCCGACGAGCGGGCGGCGAAGTCCGACGCCCGGATCGTCCTGGTCGGCATCCTGCCCACGCTGACCGAGCGGCACCTGGTGGTGGACAACCTCTCCACCAACGAGCGCTACCGGGTGCTCAACGATCAGATCGTCGGCGCCCGGGGCGAGGACATCGAGCTGGACATCCGGGGCGTCGAACGGCTCCAGACGCACACCGACTCGATCGCCCCCGAGGCGGCCTGCACCAGCCTCCAGTTCCACCTCCAGGTCGCGCCGGACAGCTTCGCCGACTACTGGAACGCCTCCCAGGCGATCGCCGGGGTCCAGGTCGCGATCGGTGCGAACTCCCCCTTCCTGTACGGGCGGCAACTCTGGGCGGAAACCCGGATCGCCCTCTTCGAGCAGGCCACCGACACCCGCCCCGACGAGCTGAAGGCCCAGGGCGTACGACCCCGGGTCTGGTTCGGCGAGCGCTGGATCACCTCGATCTTCGACCTGTTCGAGGAGAACGTCCGCTACTTCCCGCCGCTGCTGCCCATCTGCGAGGACGAGGACCCGGTCGAGGTGCTGCACGCCGGCGGGGTGCCCCGGCTGGCGGAGCTGCGGCTGCACAACGGCACCGTCTACCGCTGGAACCGGCCGGTCTACGACATCATGGACGGCCGCCCCCACCTTCGGGTGGAGAACCGGGTGCTCCCGGCCGGCCCGACCGTGGTGGACATGCTGGCCAACGCCGCCTTCTACTTCGGGCTGTCCCGGGGCCTGGCCGAGTCGGACCGGCCGATCTGGAGCCAGCTCACCTTCAGCTCCGCCGAGGAGAACTTCCACGCCGCCGCCCGGCGCGGCATGGACGCCGTCCTGCACTGGCCCCGCCTCGGGGACGTGCCGGTCGCCAAGCTCGTCCTCGACACGCTGCTGCCCACGGCGGCCACCGGGCTGGACCGGTTCGGCGTCGACCCGGCCGAACGGGACCGGCTGCTCGGCATCATCGAGCAGCGCTGCCGTACCGGCCGCAACGGCGCGGTCTGGCAGACCGAGACGGTCTGGGCGGCCGAGCGGCACCGTGGCATGGACCGCGAGGCCGCCCTGCACCACATGGCCCGCCGCTACGCCGAACTCCAACGCACCAACGAACCCGTTCACACCTGGCCCACCGACTGACCGCGGGTATCCCGGCGGGGTCGGCGCCGGTCCCGCCCGAGGCGGGATCAGTCGTCGCGCTCCCGCCGGGTCAGGTCGCGCAGCGCGTCCTGCGGGGCGGCCCGGTCCAGGTAGTCGCGGCGCAGCCGCCGCCGGTCGCGGCGGCACCGCCGGCAGGCCCACGGCATCGGCCACCACCGGCCGCAACTCCAGCACCGCCACGGATCCACACCATGCCTAGCGCCCGGATTCACCAGGTGCGTCACATATCGCCGCTGGGCGGCGTCGAGATGGCCCGCGGCTTCCCGGCGCGACGACGTCCGGGAAGCGTGTGGCCGTGGCAGCACCGCCGGGGGTCGGCCGACGGTCTCGGGGCGCCCCGCCTTCCGGGCCCCGCCAACGCGGCGCACTCCTCGCCCGCTCGGCAGCCATGAGGCCGCACTCCCCACCCGGTCCGGCCATGACGCTGCACGCCGCAGCCGGGCCCCCCGCGCATGCCGAACTTTCA
>NZ_JBPQTL010000151.1:0-8786 GCF_051386295.1 Micromonospora sp. URMC 105
CGCCGGTCCAGCCCTCCACCCCGGCCGCCACCCCGTCGCGGGGACGGGGCCGCTTCGCGGTGACCTACGAGGTGACCGGCCAGGGCAGGGCCGACATCCAGTACTACGACGCGAACGGCGACTTCATCCGCCTGGAAGGGGTGCGGCTGCCCTGGCGCAAGACGATCCGCACGGACGACGAGAACCGGGTGATCGTGATCGCCAGCAAGCCCGACGACGACGGACGGACCATCGGCTGCGCCACCACCGTGGCCGGCCGGGCACCGGTGACCGACTCGGTGGACGGCTGGGGCTGGCGGGTGACCTGTGGGAGCAGATGACCGGGCGAGCAGGCATCGGCGCGGGCAGGTGACGTCGGCGCGGCGCGCCGTAGGCTGGCCGGCGTGACGACGTTGGATGTCGACCCGCTCGTGGCCCGGATGCGTCCGTTCGGCACCACGATCTTCGCCGAGATGTCCGCGCTGGCCGTCCGCACCGGCGCGGTCAACCTCGGGCAGGGCTTCCCGGACAGCGACGGCCCGCCCGAGATGCTGGCCGCGGCGGCCGAGGCGCTGCGCGGCGGGCAGAACCAGTACCCGCCGGGGCCGGGCATCCCCACGCTGCGCCGGGCCGTCGCCGAGCACCAGCGCCGCTTCCACGGCCTGGAGTACGACCCGGACGGCGAGATCGTTGTCACCGCCGGCGCCACCGAGGCGATCGCCGCCGCCATCCTCGCCCTCTGCGAGCCGGACGACGAGGTGGTCTGCTTCGAGCCGTACTACGACTCGTACGCGGCCTCGATCGCCCTGGCCGGTGCGGTGCGGCGGCCGGTGACGCTGCGTCCCGGCGACGACGGCCGGTACGCCTTCGACCCGGCGGCGCTGCGCGCCGCGTTCGGCCCCCGGACCCGGCTGGTGCTGCTCAACTCCCCGCACAACCCGACCGGCAAGGTCTTCACCCCCGACGAGCTGGCCCTGGTCGCCGAGCTCTGCCAGGAGCACGGCGCGTACGCGGTCACCGACGAGGTGTACGAGCACCTGGTCTTCCCCGATGCCGCCGCCCCGCACGTGCCCCTGGCCACCCTGCCGGGGATGCGGGAGCGGACGTTGCGCATCTCGTCGGCGGGCAAGACCTTCTCCTGCACCGGCTGGAAGGTCGGCTGGGTGAGCGGCCCGGCCCGGCTGGTCTCGGCGGTGCTGCGGGTCAAGCAGTTCCTCACCTTCGTCAACGCGGCGCCGCTGCAACCGGCGGTCGCCGTGGCGCTGGCCCTGCCGGACGCGTACTTCACCGCCTTCCAGGAGGGCATGCGGGAGCGCCGGGACCAGCTCGTCGCCGGGCTGACCGACGCCGGTTTCGACGCGCTGACCCCGGAGGGGACGTACTTCGTCACCGCCGACGTCGGCGCGCTGGGCGGGCGGGACGGGGTGGAGTTCTGCCGGTCGCTGCCCGAGCGGTGCGGGGTGGTTGCGGTGCCGACCCAGGTGTTCTACGACGACCCGGAGGCGGGCCGGCGGCTGATCCGGTTCGCCTTCTGCAAGCGTCCCGAGGTGCTCACCGAGGCGGTCACCCGCCTGCGCCGGCTGCGGGAGGCCCGATGACCGAGGGGTACGCCGAGCGGCTGCGCCGGCTCACCGCGCTGCGTGGCTGCGACACCCTGCTCTCCGGCAACCGGCCGTCCTCGGTCGCCGAGCAGCTCGACACCCTCCGGGCCGCCACCCCCGACGAACTGCTGCCGGACGTGTACGGCGAGGGCGGCGCGGTCGAGGCGGTGGAGCACCGGGTGGCCGGTCTGCTCGGTACGGAGGCGGCCGCCTTCTTTCCCACCGGCACCATGGCGCAGCAGGTCGCGATGCGGTACGGCGCCGAGGTGACCGGGTGCAGCGCGGTCGGCCTGCACCCGCTGAGTCACCCGCTGGTGCACGAGCGGGACGCCTACGCGGTGCTCGGCGGGCAGCGGGCGGTGCTCACCACGTCGGCTGCGCGCAATCCGACCGCCGCGGAGGTCGCCGCGCTCGACGAGCCGGTCGGCACGCTGCTGCTGGAGTTGCCGCTGCGCGACGCCGGGTTCGTGCTGCCGACCTGGGACGAGCTGGTGGCGGTGGTCGGGGCGGCCCGCGACCGGGGCGCCCGGGTGCACGTCGACGGCGCCCGGCTCTGGGAGTCCACCGTCCACCTCGGTCGGTCTCCGGCCGAGGTCGCCGCCCTCGCCGACAGCGTCTACGTCTCGTTCTACAAGTCGCTCGGCGGCCACGGCGGTGCGGCCCTGGCCGGCTCGGCCGAGCTGGTCCGCTATGCGCGGGCCTGGCGGCACCGGTACGGCGGCACCGTGTTCCAGCAGTGGCCGGCGGCGCTGGCCGCCCTCGCCGGCCTGGACCGCGAGCTGCCCCGGCTGGCCGGCTACGTCGCGCACGCGAAGACGGTGGCCGGGGCGCTGGCCGAGCTGCCCGGCGCGCGGGTGTACCCGGCGCCGCCGCACACCCACCAGTTCCGGCTCTGGCTGCCGCATGCGGCGGCCGTGCTGAACGACGCCAACCTCGCCCTCGCCGAGGAGGAGAAGGCGTGGTTCGTCGGCGGCTGGCGGGACACCGAGGTGCCGGGGCTGGCGATTGCCGAGGTGACGGTGGCCGGACCGGCGACCGGGCTGGACGCCGGCGAGGTGGGCGAGCTGGCCGGACGGTTCCTTCGCCGGGTCCGCACCGCCTGAGGGACAGCGGGTGTGTGGCGCGGTTGCGTGCGGCACAGAAACGGCCCCACTCCATTACGGGTGACCGGCGTCAATAGTCCGTCACACTTTCGCACACACTTCCGATGACAGCCGGTGATACGCTGCCCCGAGCCCGATTGCCACCAATTCGGCACAGGGGAGAACATGCGTTACACGCGGCTCGGCGGCAACGGTCCGCGAATACGCGCCATCGGCCTCGGCTGCATGGGGATGTCCTGGGGATACGACGAGGACGGGCGCGACGACGGCCTCTCCACGGCGGTCATCCACCGGGCGATCGAACTGGGCTGCAACCTTCTCGACACGGCGGACCTGTACGGCCCGTTCACCAACGAACGGCTCCTCGGCCGCGCGCTGCGCGGACGCCGGGACCAGGTGGTGCTGGCGACCAAGGGGGGCCTGCTGGCCGACGGCAGCCGGGCGGTGCACCGCAACGGGCGCCCCGAACACCTGCGGGCGGCGTGCGAGTCGAGCCTGCTCAGGCTGGGTGTCGACCACGTCGACCTCTACCAGCTGCACCGCGTCGACCCGGCCGTGCCCCTCGAGGAGAGCTGGGGCACGCTCGCCGAACTGGTCGCCGAGGGCAAGGCCCGGATGATCGGGCTGTCCGAGGTGTCGGTCGACGAGATCAGGCGCGCCGAGACGATCCACCCGGTGGCGAGCGTCCAGTCGGAGCTGTCGCTCTGGACGCGGGAGCCGCTGGACTCGGTCCTGCCGTACTGCACCGAGAAACAGATCACCTTCCTGCCCTTCGCGCCGCTCGGCCGGGGTTTCCTCACCGGGCGTTTCGCCGGCACCGCGGACCTGCCCGTCCGCGACGGCCGGCGCAACCTTCCGCGTTTCCAACCGGACACGATTTCCGCGAATCAGGTAATCGCTCGCCGGGTCGTTCGTATCAGTTCGGAAATCGGCGCGACACCCGCCCAGGTGGCGCTCGCCTGGCTACTGGCACTCGCCGACAACGTGGTTCCCATTCCGGGCACGAAGACGCGCAGTCACGTGGCAGAGAATCTGGCCGCAGATTCGATCACCCTGACCGGGGAGATCCGTGCGGCCCTCGACGCCCTTCCCGAGCCGGTGGGCACCCGGTACTGACCGCTGGACGCCGGCCGGCGTTTCGCGACACGATGCGGCGGCGGTCGGCCACCGGGCGCGCAGATCCTCGACCTGTTGCTGCACCTGCGCGACCGGCACGGCATGACGATCCTGCCGGCCACCCACGAACGGTCCATCGCCGCCCGGTGCGACCGGCGGGGCACCCGGCCGCGCGCTGAGCGCGCGGCCGGGGACGACTCGTCAGGCAGCCGGGCTGGCGGCGCGTACGTGCTCGGCGATCCGCTCGGCGACCGAACGGGCGGTCGCCTCGGTGGCGGCCTCCACCATCACCCGCACCAGCGGCTCGGTGCCGGACGGGCGCAGCAGCACCCGGCCGGTCTCGCCCAGCTCGGCCTCGGCCCGCTCCACCTCGGCCCGCACCTCGGGTGCGGCGGCGCCGACGGTACGGTCACCGACCGGCACGTTGATCAGGACCTGCGGCAGCTTGGTCACCACCGAAGCCAGCTCGGCCAGCGACTTGCCGGTGGCGGCGAGCCGCGACATCAGGTGCAGCCCGGTGAGGACGCCGTCGCCCGTGGTGGCGTACGCCGGCATGACGATGTGACCGCTCTGCTCCCCACCGAGGGCGAGGCCGGAGGCGCGCAGCTCCTCCAGGACGTACCGGTCGCCGACCTTGGTCTCGATCAGCCGGATGCCCTCCGCGGACATCGCCAGGCGCAGGCCGAGGTTGCTCATCACGGTCGCGACCAGGGTGTCCTGGGCGAGCGTGCCGGCCTCCCGCATGGCGAGGGCGAGGATCGCCATCAACTGGTCGCCGTCGACCTCGTCGCCGTCGGCGGTCACCGCGACGCACCGGTCGGCGTCGCCGTCGTGCGCGATGCCCAAATGGGCGCCGTGCTCGACGACGGCGGCGCGCAGCCCGTCGATGTGGTTGGAGCCGCAGTCGTCGTTGATGTTGAGCCCGTCCGGCTCGGCGTGGATGGCGATCACCTCGGCGCCCGCCTCCCGGTACGCCACCGGCGCGACCTCGGCGGCGGCGCCGTTGGCGCAGTCCACCACCACCTTGATCCCGTCCAGCCGGTGCGGCACCGTGCCGACCAGGTGCTGCACGTAGTGGTCGGCGCCGTCGAGCAGGTCGTGCACCCGGCCGACCCCGGCCCCGACGGGCCGGTCCCAGGCGGTGGTGGCGTTCGCCTCGACGGCCGCCTCGATCCGCATCTCGATCTCGTCCGGCAGCTTGTGCCCGCCGGCGGCGAAGAGCTTGATCCCGTTGTCCGGCATCGGGTTGTGCGACGCGGAGAGCATCACGCCCAGGTCCGCCTTGGCCTCGGCGGTGAGGAAGGCGACCGCCGGGGTGGGCAGCACGCCGACCCGGACGACGTTGGCCCCGGCGCTGGTGAGGCCGGCGACCACGGCGGCCTCCAGCATCTCGCCACTGGCCCGGGTGTCCCGCCCGACGACCGCCAGCGGGGGATGTGTCTTGTCCGACTCGGCCAACGTGTGCGCGGCGGCCACCGCCACCGCGAGCGCCAACTCCGGGGTGAGATCCGCGTTCGCCCGCCCGCGTACGCCGTCCGTGCCGAACAACCGACCCATACCCGCCAACCTCCGATGAAACGGTCCCAGGAGAAAAACCGAACGGCCGGGCCACCTCCCGTGTGGGGAGGCGATCCCGGCCGTCCGTCAGAAGTACAACGTGCCGCTGATGATCAGCGCTTCGAGTACTGAGGAGCCTTACGGGCCTTCTTGAGGCCGTACTTCTTGCTCTCCTTGACCCGCGCGTCCCGGGTCAGGAAGCCGGCCTTCTTCAGGGCCGGGCGGTCGTCCGGCTCGCTGACGATCAGCGCCCGGGCGATGGCCAGCCGCAGCGCACCGGCCTGGCCGGTGGTGCCGCCGCCGCGCAGGTTGGCGATGACGTCGAACGCCTCGGGCTTCTCGGCGGTGACCAGCGGGTCCTTGATGAGCTGCTGGTGCACCTTGCTCGGGAAGTAGGCCTCGAGGTCACGGCCGTTGCAGGTGATCTTGCCGCTGCCGGGGACGATGCGCACCCGGACGATGGCCTCCTTGCGGCGGCCCACGGTCTGGATCGGGCGGTCACCACGCGGCGCGCGGGCGACGGGCGCCGGCGCCTCGGTGGCCTCGGGGGCGACCTCGGTCTCGGTGATGTCGGTCATGCTGTTTCCTTCGCCCGCGCTCACTGCGCGATCTGCTTGATCTCGAACGGCACCGGCTGCTGCGCGCCGTGCGGGTGCTCGGCACCGGCGTAGACCTTCAGCTTCTTGATGAGCTGACGGCCGAGCTTGTTGTGCGGGAGCATGCCCTTGACGGCCAGCTCGATGGCCCGCTCGGGACGCTTGGTCAGCAGCTCGTCGTAGCCGACCTGCTTCAGACCACCCGGGTAACCGGAGTGGCGGTAGGCAATCTTGGTCTGACGCTTGTTGCCGGTCAGCGCAACCTTGCCCGCGTTCACGATGACGACGAAGTCGCCCGTGTCGACGTGCGGCGCGAAAGTCGGCTTGTGCTTGCCGCGCAGCAGCGTGGCGGCGTGGGTGGCCAGGCGGCCCAGCACGACATCAGAGGCGTCGATAACGTGCCACTGACGCTCGATCTCACCCGGCTTCGGGCTGTACGTACGCACAGGTCTACCTTGTCTCGTCGTCGGTCTGGGGTCGCGCGCCGAGGTGACCAGGCGCGCACGAACGACCAAGCGTACCTGATGCGGCACGCCTCTGGATGTCGTACAACAGCAGGCAACGATACCCGGCGCCCCGTCGGCAGGTCAAAACGGGGGGTCACCCAGCGTGGCTTGCGACAGAGCGATGGTACAGGTCACACCCCGGGCAGCCGGCGCGGGCCCGGGCGCAGGTAGACCGCCCAGGTGAGCGCGAAGCAGAGCGCGTACCAGCCGATGAAGGCGAGGTAGGCCGCGTCGGCGTTGCCGGAGGTCAGGAACGACTGCCGGAAGGCGATGTTGACCAGCACCCCGCCGGACGCGCCGACCGCGCCGGCGATGCCGATCAGCGCCCCGGAGAGCCGCCGGGCCCGCCGCTCGGCCGCCTCGACGTCGCCGGTCAGCTCCCCCTCCGCCGCCGCCCGGGCCCGGAAGATCGCCGGGATCATCTTGTACGTCGAGCCGTTGCCGATCCCGGAGAAGACGAAGAGCGCCAGGAACCCGGTCAGATAGAGCGGGAAGGACCGCTCCCGGGCGGCGTACAGCACCAGCCCGGCGCCGACGGCCATGGCCACGAAGTTGGCGAAGGTGACCCGGGCCCCGCCGAGCCGGTCGGCCAGCTGCCCGCCGACCGGCCGGATCAGCGACCCGACCAGCGGGCCGAGGAAGGTCAGCCAGGCGGCGTCGACCGGCGTCGGAAAGCGCTCGGCGAACTGGAGCTGGAGCACCTGCCCGAAGGCGAAGCCGAAGCCGATGAAGGAGCCGAAGGTGCCGATGTAGAGCAGTGACATCACCCAGGTGTGCGGGTCGCGGGCCGCCTCGCGCAGCGCGCCCGGCTCGTTGCGCGCCCCGGGCAGGTTGTCCAGCCAGCGCGCCGAGGCCAGCGCGGCCAGCACGATCAGCGGCAGGTAGACCGCCGGCACCAGCCGGGGGTACGCCGCCCCGGCGGTGGCCAGCACGGCGAGCCCGACCAGTTGCACCGCCGGGACGCCGAGGTTGCCGCCCCCCGCGTTGAGCCCCAGCGCCCGACCCTTGAGGCGGTCGGGGAAGAAGAGGTTGATGTTCGCCATCGAGGAGGCGAAGTTGCCGCCGCCGACCCCGGTGAGGCAGGCCAGCACCATCAGCGTGGTGTACGACACCCCCGGTTCCAGCAGCACCGTCATCGGCACCGCCGGCACCAGCAGCATCAGCGCGCTGACGATGGTCCAGTTCCGGCCGCCGAAACGGGCCACGGCGAGGGTGTAGGGCAGCCGCAGCACCGCCCCCAGCGCGGCCGGCACGGCGGTGAGCAGGAACTTCCCGGCCGGGTCGATGCCGTACGCGGGCCCCAGGAAGAGCACGGTGACCGACCAGAGGCTCCACACGGAGAACCCGACGTGCTCGGCGAAGATCGACACCCAGAGGTTGCGCCGGGCGATCGGCGCCCCCGTCGTACGCCAGAACGTGGCGTCCTCGGGGCGCCAGTCGTTGATCCGGTGCCGGCGCCCGGCGCTGGTCGCGGGTTCGTCGGGGACTGTCGTCGTGGTGGCGAGCGTGCTCACGGCGGGCTCCTCCTGGTCGGTGTGACCTGGAGGACACTAGGAACGGCCGGTTACCCGGCGGTACCTGTCGCGGGTCGGTCCGGAAACGGAGATCGCACGTCGGCCACCGGGCGGTGGTGAGGCGGTCAGAGCTGCTGAAGGATGCGCAGCGCCCGTCCGACCCGCTGCATGGTCTCGGTGTCGGCGACGTCGACGCACTCGGTGAACCACTTCTTCATCGGTGAGGAGAGCCGGTCGGGCATCACCACGTAGCTGCCCATCGGTACGGCCAGCGGGGAGTCCCGCAGCAGCGCGGTCTCGACCACCTCGACCACGATCACGATCGGCACGTCGGTGGAGTTGTAGACGTCGGTGCTGATCACCAGCCCGAGCCGCTCCCGGGCGCCCTCGATGCGCCAGATCTCGCCCCTACGCAGCACGCGGGCGTCCGCCGAAGAGCGCGTCGTCCACCATGCCGACCTCGCGGGCGTCGGCGAGCGCCGCGGCCTCCAGGTCGAGCCCGGCCCGGCCCACCGCGGCGGCGTGCGCGGTGAAGACCTCGCGCAGCGCCTTCTCCCGGGCCGCCTGGTCCATCCACGCGGAGAGCGACAGCCCCTCGCGCTTGGCGAACCGGCGTGCCTCCTCGATCGTCTCGTCGGAGAACGACAGTGTCACCTTGGCAGTCATGCCGCTGAGACTACCCATTGGTATGACCAGCAGTCATCCCGCTTCGCGCCGGTCAGTCAACGGCCCAAAACGCCCTCGTCGGGGGTCGCCCCGCCTCGCCCCCGTTTGCGGCGTGTCGGGGTGTCCCGGCCGTCGGACACCCCGACAC
>NZ_JBPQTL010000152.1:0-8569 GCF_051386295.1 Micromonospora sp. URMC 105
GCCCGCCAGGAGCAGCCGGCCCGCCAGGAGCAGCCGGCCCGCCAGGAGCAGCCGGCCCGCCAGGAGCAGCCGGCCCGTCAGGGGCGGCCTGCTCGCCAGGGGCGGCCTGCTCGTCCGGGGCGGGTGGGGACCGGTGCTGGTCGATGCCGGTGGTGCGGAAGCGGGCCCGGTAGGCGCCGGGGGTAATTCCCCGCTCGCGCAGAAACGTCCGGCGCATCGTCTCGGGCGAGCCGAAGCCGACCCGCCGGGCCACCACGTCGAGGGTGTCGTCGCCGCGCTCCAGCAGAGCCTGGGCGGCCTCCACCCGGATCCGGTCCAGGTAACCGGCCGGGGTGGTGCCCAGCTCGGTACGGAACAGCCGGCCGAGGTGGCGGGGGCTGACCCCGGCCAGGGCCGCCAGCCCGGGCAGGTCGTACGGCTGCGCCGGGTCGGCGGCGACCGTGTCGAGCACCCGGCGCAACACGTCGTGCCGGGTGCTCGGGGTGGCGGCCCGGACGCTGAACTGGGACTGCCCGCCGGGACGCTGCATGAAGACGACGAGCTGCCGGGCCACCGCGCGCGCCGTCTCCGGGCCGAGGTCCGCCTCGACCAGGGCGAGGGTCAGGTCGATGCCGGCGGTGATCCCGGCCGAGGTGATGACCCGCCCGTCGGCGATGAAGATCGGGTCGGCGTCGACGGTGACGGCCGGGAAGTGCGCGGCCAGCTCGTCGGCCAGGTCCCAGTGCGTGGTCACCCGGCGGCCGTCGAGGAGTCCGGCGGCGGCGAGGGTGAACGCCCCGGCGCAGACCGACGCGGTACGCGACGAGCCGTCGGCCAGCCGGCGGATCTGGTCGAGCAGCGGACGGTCGGCGGCCGTGGCCTGCCAGTCCGGCGCGCCGGGCACCACCAGCGTGCCGACCGGCCCGGTCACCTCGGAGAGCGCCACGTCGGCGCCGAGCCGCGCCCCCGCGCTGCTCATCACGTCCCGCCCGTCGGGTGAGGCGAGCACCGGCCGGTACGTCCCGCCGTGCTCGTTGGCGACGGTGAAGACCTCCAGCGGACCGGTGACGTCGAGCAGCCGTACCCCGTCGTAGACGACGAAGAGCACGGTGTCGCTGCGCCCCGTGGCCCGCACGCCGTCGAGCCTAGCCAGCCCCAGCGTCGGCGCGGAGCGGTTCGTCCGCACCGACGCCCGCACGCGCCGACGCTCCAGATCTTGGACAGTTGCCGTCCGGGCGGAACGACAACTGTCCAAGATCCGGTCAAGCGATCGTGCAGGGGACGCCGTTGAGGGTGAAGGTGGTGGGCCGCGGGTTGCTGCCGGTGTGGGTGCCGTTGAAGCCGAAGCCGGTGGACGCCCCGGGGGCGAGCGTGCCGTTGTAGGAGAGGTTGGTGGCGGTCACCGCCGTGCCGCTCTGCCGGTACGTCGCCGACCAGCCCTGGCCGACCTGCTGCCCGCTGCTCGGGAAGCTGAACCCGAGGGTCCAGCCGGTCAGGGTGCCGGTGCCGGTGTTGGTGATGGTGATGTTCGCGGTGAAGCCGGTGCTCCAGTCGCTGGTGACGTACCCGACCGTGCAGGCACCGGCGGCGGGTGGGTCCGCGGTGGTCACGGTGACCGGCGCGGAGGCCGCGGAGACGTTGCCGGCCGCGTCGAGCGCGACCACGTGGAAGGTGTACGCGGTGGAGGCGGTCAGCCCGGTCAGGGTGAGTGTGGCGCCGGTGGGCGAGCCGGCCAGCGCGTCCGTCGCGCCGGCCTCCCGGTACACCCGGTACCCGGTGACGCCCACGTTGTCGGTGGACGCGGGCCAGGTCAGGGTGAGGCCGGTGGCGGTCACGGCGGAGGCGGCCGGGGTGCCGGGCGCCGTCGGCGCGGTGGTGTCCGGGATGGCCGGTCCGGGTTCCTCGCCCCAGACCCGGGTGCCGCCGGAGTAGAGCGGCACCTTCCGGTTCGGCCCGGCGGTCGTCTGGTACGACGGGTCGTTCGCCGGGTCCCAGCTGCCGCCCTCCGGTACGCCAATCTTGAACTGCACCTCCATCCGGTGCTGCGACTGCCCGGCCGGAGCGATCGTGTATCCGGTGCAGTCGACCTCGACGTACCAGATGTCGCCGGAGAACTGCCTCGCCGTGGCCGGCGCCGGGCAGCCCTGGGTGTAGCCGGGGGTGACCTGCACGCCGCCTGGGCCGTCGGAGCGGAAGTAGTAGCGGAACTTCGCCGTGGTCAGCGCCCGGGCCGGGAAGGCCGACCGGTTGTAGACGATCGCCTTGAGGCCGGTGGCGCGTGGCTCGGCCTGCATCACCGTGGTCTCCACGGTCAGCTCGTCCTGGTCGGGTCGTTCGGCGACCGGGAAGCCGGCGAGCGGGCTGCCGCCGTACTCCTTGGCGAGCCGGGCCAGGGCGGAGGTGAAGCCGGCGTTGTAGTCGGTGGCGACCTCGTTCATCACGTAGTCCGACCGGCTGTCGGTGTACGCGTCGTTGGCCGACGAGGGGCCGCCGACCAGCGCGCCGTACAGCACGTGCCGGGTCTCGGTGGGCACGGTCTGGCTGTCCCACCAGGAGCCGTGCGCGGTGCGGTGGTGCGGATTGCGCGGTGGGTTGTTGCCGAAGCCGATGACGTAGCTGGAGTTGCGCGGGTTGTCGCCGAGCGCGTAGTTGATCTGCCGGACGGCGAAGTCGTGGTAGCGCGCCTTGCGGGTCGCGTCCGTGGACCGGTCGCTGTAGACCAGCGCGGCGAAGGCGGTGTTGGCGGCGTAGCGCAGCGCGCCCCAGGAGTCGAGCACCGCCATCCCGCCCGGCGAGTAGGGCACCCGCTGCCCGTTCACCCCGACCGTCCAGTAGTCCAGCCAGCGGTTGGCGTCGTCGACGTACTTCTGCTTGCCGGTGAGGTTGGCCAGCAGCACGTACGCACCGAACTGCTTGTTGTCCCAGGCGATGGTCCACTTGTAGGAGCGGGTGGTGCTCTGGTTCTCGGTGCCGAGCCGGTCGTACTCGCTCTCGGCCCTGGCCAGGTAGGCGGGGTCACCGGTGGCCCGGTGCAGCCAGATCGCCGCCCAGACCAGCTCGTCCTGCCAGCCGCTCCAGGAGCGGTAGAAGCTGGTCGCGTCGGTGATGCACTCGTGGTAGCTCCTGCGCACCGTGTCGGCGAACGTGTGGAGCTGCTTGGCGTGCCCGAGCAGTTTGTCGGCGTAGGCGGCGTCGGTGGGCCGGAACACCATCGACGACGCGGCCATCGCCGCCGCCGTCTCCCCCGCCAGGTCCGCGCCGCCACAGCTCGCATCGATCTTGTACGCGGGCCGCGCCATCGGCATCACCTCGGCCGGACCCCACCACTTGTGGTCGTCGTCGCCCTTGCCGACCTGTCCGTAGAGGACGTTGGGCGCGGGGTGCGCCTTGACGAACCAGTCGTTGACGAAGCGCAGGTTGTTCAGCAGGTGCGGAAGCTGGCCGGAGGCGACGTAGCCATCGCGGTACTCGACCGCGCCCCAGGCGAGCATGGTGGCGCTGAACGCCATCGGGAAGCCGAACTTCACGTGGTCGCCCGCGTCGTACCAGCCGCCGGTGAGGTCGAGGCCGACGTCGGCGCCGTCGGCGAGGGCGGAGTCGCCGCGCCAGGAGACCCGGTTCCAGGCCGGTTTCCTTCCGGACTGCTGCGCCTCGTAGAAGAACAGCGACTTCTGCAACGCTTCGGAGTAGTTGAAAGCGGGCGCGGCTGCCGGGCCGGGCGGCGCGGCGGTGGCCGGGGACGGCGGGCCGACGGCCAGGGTCAGCCCGGTGGTCAGCGCGGCGCCGACGGCGAGCAGGCGGCGGAGCCGGCCGCGGACCGGCCGGGTGGGCCGGTTCGGGTGCTGCATGGCGGTACTCCTGTCGGTGGCGCCACCGGCGGTACCCGTCCGACGGGGACGGAGGTCGGGGGGCGCCGGAGGCTGTGGTGGTGGGGGCCGCCAAAGGTGCGGGAGCGCTCCCATGGATGAGCGACAATGTAAACTGCGGAGCAGGCCCAGGGGAAGCCCGGCGGTGCCGGACGGAGCGTCCGCAGTCTCGTCCGCGTTACATCGACACGCCGTGAACGGGCCGCCAATTTGCCGGATTCGCCGATCCGATCGATTGCGTCGTCCCAGCTCAGGCCGTTTACCCGATGCCGCCCGTCGATGCCGTCCATGGGATCATGTGCCGTCCCCTCTATCCATGTCGGAGGAATCTTCATGCCCCACCGTCGGTACGTGGCGCCCGCGGCCCTCACCGCGACCGCCATGGCCTGCCTCGCCTTCGCCACCCCGGCGTGGGCGAGCAGCACGATCCCGCTCAACCCCGGCCACAAGGGCTCGACCGCGGCCGAGGCCGAGGAGAAGTGCAGCGACGAGCGCTTCACCGGCCGCACGCCCGGACAGGACGGCTGGCACTTCGTGCTTCCCGGCGGCGCCGAGTCCGGCAGTTTCGAGACGCTGACCCTGACCTTCAGCGACGGCAGCAACACGGTGACGGTGAAGGTGCCCGACAGCACCGACGCCTACCCGGACAAGTTCTACACCGCCGGGAACACCGGCCGGACGATCCACGCCTACCTCTTCACCCCGGCCGGGTGGACGCTGGTCGACGGCAGCGCCACGATCAGCGGCGAGGCCGCCAAGTTCAACCTGAGCCACGCCTGCCCCGGCACTCCGGCGCAGTCGCCGAGCCCGACCCCCTCGCCGACGACCTCCGAGTCGCCGCAGCCGTCGGGCTCCCCGTCGGAGTCGACCTCCCCGACCAGTTCGGTGACCCCGTCGGAGTCGGGCTCCCCCTCGGAGTCGGGCTCCCCCTCGGAGTCGGGCTCCCCCTCGGAGTCGGGCTCCGGCTCGCCGTCGCAGAGCACCGGCGGCAACGGCGGCGGTGACAACGACGGCGACCTGCCGCTGACCGGCGTCGCCACCACCGGCATCGCCCTGGGCGGCCTCGCCCTGATCGGCGGCGGTGCGCTGCTGATGCTGCGCCGCCGGCGCGACAACATCACCTTCACCAGCTGACCCGACTCAGCGCCCGACCGGCCGCCGGACACCTCGTCCGGCGGCCGGTCGCCGTTTGCACCCCCGGACGTTGATCCGTCCCGGGCGCTCGTCCGTACTGACGGGTAACCCGGTCGACGTCGCCCGGAGATTCATCACATCATCGAAGCTTATGATTGCCCTGTCCGCGTACGCGCAGGTCAAGGTCGTGGTGGTCGGTCCGGCGGCGCACGTCGTGGCCGGTCCGGCGCGGGCCTGGCGTTCCGGCATACGAACGTACTGTTGCCGCGCCGCTTTCCGGCGCGGGACAGTACGCGACACCAGCGGTGCCATCGACGCCGCCGCTCCCCCGGTCGACCCTGAGGAGAATGCGATGGCTCTACGACTCGCCGACGGTACCGCCTGGTCCGACACGCTCGCCCGCGCCGTGGCCGCCACGCCGGAGGCCTTCGGGCGCGAGGCCGAGGGCGTCACCACCCTGCACAACCTGGTGTCCGGGCAGTGGCAGGCGGTCGGCACGCCCAGTGCCGTCCGCACTCCCGTCGACAACACCGTCCTGGTCAACCTGCCCCGGCTGGACGCCGACACCGCGCGCGCCGCGGTCGCCCACGCCGCCGCCGCGCACCGCGACTGGGCGGCCACCCCGCTCGCCGAGCGCAAGGCGCGGGTCACCGAGGCGCTGGACGCGCTCACCGCGCATCGCGACCTGCTGGCGCTGCTGCTGGTCTGGGAGATCGGCAAGCCGTGGCGGCTCGCCTGCGCCGACGTCGACCGCGCCCTCGACGGGGTCCGCTGGTACGTCGAGGAGATCGACCGGATGCTGGCCGGGGGCCGGGAGCCGCTGCCCGGCCCGGTCAGCAACATCGCCTCCTGGAACTACCCGATGAGCGTGCTGGTCCACGCGGAACTGGTGCAGCTGCTCGCCGGCAACGCGGTCATCGCCAAGACCCCGTCGCAGGGCGGCGCGGTCTGCCTGACCGTGGCGCACGCGCTGATGCGCCGCGCCGGGCTCCCCGCCACCCTGCTCTCCGGCAGCGGCGAGGAACTCTCCGAGGTGCTGGTCCGCGCCCCCGAGATCGGCGCGGTGGCGTTCGTGGGCGGCCGGTCCAACGGCGGCAAGGTGGCCGCCGCGCTGCTCGACACCGACAAGCGGCACTTCATCGAGCAGGAAGGGCTCAACGCCTGGGGCGTCTGGAACTTCTCCCAGTGGGACCTGCTCGCCGCGCACCTCAAGAAGGGCTTCGAGTACGGCAAGCAGCGCTGCACCGCGTACCCCCGGTTCGTGGTCCAGCGCGACCTGGTCGACGAGTTCCTCGACATGTACCTGCCGGTGGTGCGCTCCGTCCGGTTCGGACACCCGCTCGCGGTGGACGAGAACTGGTCGGCGGGCGACCCGCTGCCGGAGCTGGACTTCGGCCCGCTGATCAGCGGCGCCAAGGCCGAGGAGCTGCGCCGCAAGGTCGACGAGGCGGTACGCGGCGGCGCCGTGCCGCTGCACCGCGGCAAGCTCGACGGCGCGCCCTTCCTCGACGGCCAGGACACCTCCGCGTACGTGGCGCCGGCGGTGCTGCTCGCCCCGCCCGGCCGGTCCCGGCTGATGCACGCCGAGCCGTTCGGCCCGGTCGACACCATCGTCGTGGTGGACACCACCGACGAGCTGCTGGCCGCGATGAACGCCTCCAACGGCGCGCTGGTGGCCTCGCTGGCCTGCGACGACGAGGAACTGGCCGGCAAGCTCGCGGTGGACCTCCAGGCGTTCAAGGTGGGCATCAACAAGCCGCGGTCGCGGGGCGACCGGGACGAGCCGTTCGGCGGCCGGGGCGCCTCCTGGAAGGGCGCCTTCGTCGGCGGCGACCTGCTCGTGCAGGCGGTCACCCAGGGCGGCGACGGCCGGCTCTACGGCAACTTCCCGGACTACAGCAGCTACCCGACCACCTGAGGCGGCGCTAGCCTCGATCGATGGCACGAATCGAGCAGATCTCGCTGGGCGTGACCGACGACCGCCGGGCCGGCCGGTTCTGGGCGGCGGCCCTCGGGTACGTACGACGGCCGCCGCGCTACGCCGGGGACGAGTGGATCGTGGTCGAGCCGCCACCCGGGCAAGCCGGCCCGGCGATCGCGATGGACGTCAGCGACAGCCCGGCGGCGGAGTTCCCCCGCGTCCACCTCGACCTGGACGCGGGGGACCGCGACCTCGACGACGAGGTGGCGCGGCTGCTCGCCCTCGGGGCGCAACGGGTGGACTGGCGGCACTACCCGGCCGAGCCGGAACCGGGCCAGCTGCCGTACGTCGTCCTCGCCGACCCCGAGGGCAACCGGTTCTGCGTCTCGGGCCACCGCCGGGCCGGGTTCTTCTTCGGCTGACCGCGGCGCCCGCCGGGGGGCTCAGCCCGACCGGTCCCTCCGGGCGGTCGCGTCCGCCTGCCGGGGCAGCGCGGGCCGGCCCGTCCCCTCGGCGCGGGCGGCCAGCGGCACCGTCACGGTGAGCAGCGCGCCGTCCCGCTCGATCGACGTCGGCCGCCCCAGCCGCCGTACGGTGCGCAGCATCGGGTCGTTCTCCGCCTGGACGTGCAGCACCACGGCCGCGTACCCGGACCGGCCGGCGTGCCCGAGCAGCCGGCGGAGCAGGGCCGACCCGAGGCCCCGGTGCTGCCAGTCGTCGCGCACCAGCAGGGCCACCTCCGCCTCGTCGCCCTCGCCGAGCAGGTTGGCCATCGCGAGCACCGGGTCCGCCGCCGCACCGCAGCCGGTCGTCGCCACCAGCGTGGTGCCCCGGCGCGGCTCCAACAGCCGGCGCAGCCGGCTCGGCGTCGGCACCGCAGCCCCGCCGAGGTAACGCCGCTGGCGGCTGCGCGCCGAGCACGCCTCGTGCAGGCCGACCACGCCGGCCAGGTCGTCGGCGGTGCTCGGGCGGACCGCCACCTCCCCGCCGTCGGGCAGCACCAGGGTCACCCGGTCGGCCTCCCGGCGGGCCACGGTGGCCGCCAGCTCGACCAGCGCCTGCGCCCGGGCGTACTCCGCCGGGGTGAAGCTGGGCACCCGCCGGCGCAGCACGTACGCCCCGCCGGTCGGGTCGGTCAGCAGCATGCTCGCCGCGCCGACGCCGCCGTGCGGGACGGCCGGCGCCGCGCGCCAGGTCACCTCGTCCGCGCCGAGCAGGGCGCGCAGCATCTCCCCGGTCGCGTCCGGGTCCCGGATCAGCCGGTTGGCCAGCCCGAGCACCCGGGTCGGCTGGTCCACCAGACCCCGGGCCTCGCTGCGCGCCACCCAGCAGTCCCGGCCCCGGCCCCGCTGGACGGCGGCGACCAGCTCCGCCTCGCCCACCGCGTCCGGCGCGTCGACGAGGAAGTCGTCGACCGCCCCGGCCTCGGTGGTGTGCACCTGCACGGTGAGGATGTTGACCCCCCGCAACGCGAGACTCGCCGTGAGCACCGACAGGTAGCCCGGCCGGTCGTCCACGGTGGCTCGAATCCGCCACAGCGCCATGTCCGCTCCCTTCCCCGTTACGACAGTGCCGGGCCGCTGTTGCCGTGCCGTTGCCCTGCGGTGACGCCCCGGGAACCGTTGCCCGTGCTCAGGTGACGCTGGTCACCGGCGGCGCTCCGACCAGG
>NZ_JBPQTL010000153.1:0-8414 GCF_051386295.1 Micromonospora sp. URMC 105
CGCCGGGCCGGTGACCGTCGCCATCGCCCGTCGGGCCGACCCCGCGCGCGCCCACGAGATGGTCGCCTGGATGCGGGCCGGCACCGCGCTGGCCGAGAGCTTCCCCGGGTTCCTCGGCGTGGGCTGGGTGCAGAGCGCCCCGGGCTCGCCGGAGTGGCACATGCTCTACCGCTTCGCCGACCAGGAGACGCTGCGCCGGTGGGAGGAGTCCCCGCAGCGGACCTGGTGGCTGACCTCGGCGCAGGGCATCGTCGAGCACACCCGGGTCGAGCGGCGTACCGGGATCGAGGGATGGTTCGACCCGCCGGTCGACCACGTGGTCGAGAACCTGGCGCCGGCCGTGGGCGAGCCGGCCGTGGCGGCGTCCCCGCCGCGCTGGAAGCAGGCCGTGACGATCTGGCTGGCGTTCTTTCCGCTCAGCCTCACCGCCACCCTGCTCACCGCCCAGTTCATCGGTCAGGTGCCGCTGGCGGTGCGCACGCTGATCATGACGCTCTGCCTGACCCCGCTGATGACGTACCTGGTGCTGCCCCGGATCACCCGGGCGCTGCACTGGTGGCTGCACGGGCAGCGGCCACCGTGGCGCGCACCGCGCTGAGCCGCCGTTCTATCAAATCCATGTTTCTAGATATTTACTCTGCCCGAAAGCCGACACGAGCCCCCCGATCCGGCCGGACCACCCCGTAGAGTTGCCGCGCTGTCGCTCTGCGCCGCCGGACCGGGGGAAGCCAATGCCTCGACGCTGGGTCGCCGCCGCCGCCTGCGTGCTGGCGCTGGTCGCCCTCGCCTGCGAGGAAGGCGGCAGCGCCTCGCCCCGGCCGTCCCGGGACCCCGGCCCGCCCGGGCTCCCCACCACCATGGCCGCGCTCGGCGACTCGATCAGCACCGGCTTCGGCTCCTGCCTCGTGCTCACCTCGTGCCAGCGCAACTCGTGGTCCACCGGCGACGGCATCCGGGTGGAGAGCCACTACCGCCGGCTGCTCGAGGCCGACGCGGACATCCGCGGCCGGGCCCGCAACCACGCCGCGCCCGGGGCGCGCGCCGAGGCGCTGGCCGGGCAGGCCGAGGCCGCGGTACGCGACAAGGCCGACTACGTGACGGTGCTGATCGGCGCCAACGACGCCTGCCGCGACGACGTCGACACGATGACGCCGGTGGCGACGTTCCGCACCCAGGTCGACCGTGGCCTGCGCGTGCTGCGCAAGGGGCGGCCGAAGGCGCGGGTGCTGGTGGTCAGCATCCCGGACCTGTACCGGCTCTGGGAGGTCGGGCACACCGAGTCCCGGGCCGTGCGGGTCTGGCGGGCCGGCATCTGTCCGTCGCTGCTGGCGAACGCGACCTCCACCGCGCCCGCCGACCGGGCCCGCCGGGCCCGCTTCCGCCAGCGCGTCGACGACTACAACGCCCAGTTGAAGGCGGCCTGCCGGGCGTACGGATCGCGCTGCCGGCACGACGGCGGGGCGGTGCACCGGGTGCGCTTCACCCTGGACGAGGTCAACGGGCTGGACTGGTTCCACCCCAACGTGGCCGGGCAGAACCGGCTCGCCGACGTGAGCTTCTCGACCGCCGGCTGGCGGCTCTGACCGTCGTCGCGCCACCACGCCGGGCAACCATGGCGGAAAGCCGGCCGACCTAGCCCTGCCGCACACGCGAAACGGCGGCGCCCCGGAGGACCGGAGCGCCGCCGTACCGGCGCGTGGTCAGGAGCGGCGGGGCTGCGGCACGCCGCCGCGACCGGTCCGGTAGAGCGCACGGGCGCGCTCGGCGAGGTCCTTGGTGGCCGACGAGTTGGCCCAGGTGCCGAGGACGATGGCGGCGCCCGGCACGACCTTGGCGAACATCCGCTTCGCCGCGCGTACCCCGGCCATCTGGGCCAGCCGCACGCCGAGGCGGAGCATCACCTTGCCGAGCGGGTTCTGCGCGCCGTGGCCGAAGAGGGCGCCGGCGCGTTCCCGCCCCGCCGCCACGCCCAGGGCCAGCCGGGCGCTCTCGGCGACCTTGTGCACCTTCTGCAGCACCAGCAGGTCGGTGGCCCGGTCCGGGTGCACCGGGTCGACGCCGTACGCGGCGGCGATGTGCAGCACCAGCCGCGCCTGGGTCCAGGCCAGCACCCCGACGTCGATCACCGCGCCGGGCAGCCCGGCCGCGCCGGAGACCGCCCCGGAGAGGCGGGCCCGGTTGACGAACTTGCGGATCGCCTGATCGGCGAGCTCGTCGGCGGAGACGTCGGGGCGATCGGCGCGGGCCCGGGCGGCCCAGTCGGCGGCCTCCGGTCCCAGCCGGCGCACCGCCTCCAGGGCGAGGTGTTCCGGTGCGTACTGCGGGTCGTCCCGCATCCGGTCCCAGAGCCGGGCCGGCGGCGCCTCGGGGGCCTCCGGCTCCCCCGCCCGGGCGACCGGCGGGGTGACCGCCGCCGCCGGGGTGACCGGCGGCGGCGTGGGGGCGGTGGGTTCGTCGTCGACGGGGGCGGCATCGGTCAAGGGGGGCTCCCGGTGTCGAGGGCGAGCGGGGACGATCAGCGGCGCCGGCCGGAGAACCGGTTCGCCACCTGCTTGAGCTTGGTCTGGTTCTCCGGCTTGGCCAGCTCACGCCGGCCCCGGTCGACCAGCTGCTGCCCCTTCGGTGACCGCAGGAAGGCGGTGATGCGCTGCACCAGTGACATGTCGTTCTCCGTTCGGTGGTTGTACCTCATGTGTACCCCGAACGGACAACCGGGAACCGGAAACCGGTCAAGCCAGGATGGCCTCGACCACCCGGGTGGCCCGCCACTCGTGCTGGGCGTACAGGTCGGGGAACGCGGAGACCTGCACCGACTGGGCCGCGACGGTCAGCGGCAGGTCCCGCCAGCCGGGAATCTCCAGCAGCGCGGAGAGGAACGCCCGGGTGGCGTACTCCGGGTCCATCAGGTCGCCGACCTCGCCCCAACCGCTGCTGGGCCGCTGCTGGAAGAGGCCGACCGAGTCGTGGTCCCAGCCGATGGCCTGGTGCGGGTAGTTCTGGGACTCGGGCAGCACGCCGCTGGCGTAGTTGTAGAGGTTGCTCTCCTGCATGGCGGTGGCCACGGCGATGATCATCGCCTGCCGGGGAACGCCCATCTTCCGGCCGGCGTTGACGATGGCCTTGGCGTTCTCCATCTGGGCCCGGTCCAGGCCGGCCACCGGTGCGATCCGCTTCGGCCTGGGCTTCGGCTTCGGCTTGGGCTTGGCCCTGCGCGGCTCGTCCCGGGACGAGGAGTCCGAGGCCTTGCCGGAGTTGCCGGGGTTGCCGTTGACGGGGGTGCGTCCGTGGTCGCGGGAGGCGGCGTCCTCGTTCGCCCGCTCGGCGAGCGCCGGCTGGGCGGCGACCGGGTCGAGCCGGTCGGCCGGCACGGCCTGCGCGCCGGCGAGAGCCGCCACGGCGAGGCAGGAGACCACGCCGCTGGCGAGGGCGACCCGCCGAGGGCGGGAGATCAGGGGGTTAACGAGGGCGCCGAGGCGGGTACGGAGGGTGGGGGCCGCCGCGGGCTCAGGGAGAACGCCGACCTGAACGGACGAGGGGGTGTCGTCCGAACGGCCAGTCGGGCCCTCGTGGGCGTACTGGTCGTCGTTGGTGTCGTCGTCACGCATCCGACGAGGCTAGGCAGGTGATCCACCCGGCACCCAGCCCGTGGAAGTGGCCCTGACCACAATCCGGTACACCGGACCCGGACGGGCCGGCGGTGACGGATGGCCGCGGCAGGGAACGCCGCAGAACCGGCATATCCGAAACGCCCCCCAGGCCGGGAAGCCCGGAGCAGCCGGGGCGAGACCCCCGTCACCGCCCCCATGATCCACCCCCTCCACCGTTCGGATGACTCATTGACGGACGAACGGACAGCCCCGTCTCGGATGATCGTCGAAATGGGGTACTTGGTCCGGCTTTGATCACCAGGATCGCGGCGAACCGCCCGTTGCTGGAATGGATACCTGCGGCGGGTACGTTCGGCGAACCGGGAGTCGTGCGCGCACGGCCGCCCGTACGCGCGTTTCCTCAGGAGGTCCGACCGGTGCTCGACCCACACGAGCTCTACCAGCTCACCGACGATCTGCCCGACCTCGGGCAGCCGGTGCTGATCCAGGCCCTGACCGGCTTCGTCGACGCCGGCAACGCCAGCCGCCTGGCCCGCGAGCAGTTGCTCACCTCGCTGGAGTCACGTCAGATCGCCACCTTCGACGTCGACCAGCTCTTCGACTACCGCTCCCGCCGCCCGGTGATGACCTTCGTCGAGGACCACTGGGAGCACTACGACGCGCCGGAGCTGGCGCTGCACCTGCTGCACGACGACGACGAGACCCCCTTCCTGCTGCTCACCGGCCCCGAGCCGGACCTGCAGTGGGAGCGTTTCGTGGCCGCCGTGGCCGCCCTGGCCACCCGGCTCGACGTCCGGCTCACCGCCGGGCTGAACTCGATCCCGATGGCCGTGCCGCACACCCGCCCCACCGGGGTGACCGCGCACGCCACCCGGCGCGAGCTGATCGCCGGCTACGAGCCCTGGCTGCAGCGGGTGCAGGTGCCGGGCAGCGTCGGGCACCTGCTGGAGTACCGCCTCGGCGAGGCGGGCCGGGACGCGATCGGCTTCGCCGCGCACGTGCCGCACTACGTCGCCCAGACCGAGTACCCGGCCGCCGCCGAGGTGCTGCTCTCCTCGGTGTCGCGCAGCACCGGGCTGCTGCTGCCCAGCGACAGCCTGCGGGCCGCCGCCGAGCTGGTCCGGGTCGAGATCGACCGGCAGGTCGCGCAGACCGACGAGGCCGCCGCGCTGGTCCAGGCCCTGGAGGAGCAGTACGACGCGTTCGCCCGCGGACGCGGCGAGAAGAACCTGCTGGCCGCCGAGGCCGGCCCGCTGCCGACGGCCGACGAGCTCGGTGCCGAGCTGGAGCGGTTCCTGGCCGAGCAGACCCGCCCCGGAGACACCCCGAACAGCTGACCCGAGGACGGGTGACGCGCCGGGCGGCCGTCCGGGCGCGGGCGGGCGGGATGCGGCAGGCTGGGGGCATGCGCCTGGCGACCTGGAACGTGAACTCGGTGAAGGCCCGCCTGCCCCGGCTGCTCGACTGGCTGGCCACCACCGCCCCGGACGTGGTCTGCCTGCAGGAGACCAAGTGCCCGGACGGCGCCTTCCCGGTCGCCGACGTGGGCAAGCTGGGCTACGAGGTGGCCAGCCACAGCGACGGCCGGTGGAACGGGGTGGCGATCCTGTCCCGGGTCGGGCTGGCCGACGTGGCGGTCGGGTTCCCCGGCGAACCGGGGTTCCCCGAGCCCGAGGCCCGCGCGATCTCCGCCGACTGCGGCGGGCTCCGGGTCTGGTCGGTGTACGTGCCCAACGGGCGCTCCCCCGACGACCCGCACTACGCGTACAAGCTGGCCTGGTTCGCGGCGCTGCGGGACGCGCTGGAGCCGGAACTGGCCGGCGGGACGCCGGTGGCGGTCTGCGGCGACTTCAACGTCGCACCCACCGACGACGACGTCTGGGACCCGGCGCTCTTCGTCACCTCCACCCACGTCACGCCGGCCGAGCGGGCGGCGCTGGCGGCGCTGCGCGACCTGGGGCTGGTCGACGTGGTGCCCACCCCGATGAAGGGCCCGCACCCCTACACCTACTGGGACTACCGGGCCGGGATGTTCCACCAGAACAAGGGCATGCGGATCGACCTCGTGTACGCCTCCGCGCCGTTCGCCCGGGCGGTCCGCTCGGCGTACGTGGACCGGGAGGCCCGCAAGGGCAAGGGCCCCTCCGACCACGCCCCGATCGTGGTCGACGCCGAGCTGGTCCCGACCGTCGAGCCGATCTGAGCCCCGCGTCCCGCGGCGCGGACGACCGCCGGACCGGGTGCCGGGCCGCTGGTTAGGGTGGAGCCATGGCAGTCGTGAAGATCAACGCGATCGACGTTCCCGCCGGCGCCGGCGAGGAGCTGGAGAAGCGGTTCGCCGCCCGGGCCGGTGCGGTGGAGAACTCCCCCGGCTTCCTCGGCTTCGAGCTGCTCCGCCCGGTCGCCGGGGAGAGCCGCTACTTCGTCTACACCCGCTGGGAGACCGAGGAGGCGTACCAGGCCTGGGCGGCCGGCCCGTCCCGGGCCGCGCACGCCGGCGGCGAGGGCGGTGAACAGCGGCGGCCGGTGGCCTCCGGCGCGACGCTGCTGGAGTTCGAGGTCGTCCAGCAGGTCACCGGCAAGGGCTGACCGTCAGGGGTCGCGGGTCTCGGCCAGCGAGGCGAAGGCGATGACGTTGTCCTCGTACCCGGTCTGGCCGCCGACCCAGGCCCCGCCGCAGGTGATCAGCCGCAGCGCGGGCGGCCCGTCACTGCCGTAGACCCGGTCGGCCGGGAGGTTCGACTTGTCGAAGTACTCGACCGAGTCGACCGTGAACACGGCCACCTTGCGGTCGCGGCGGGTCACCTCGATCCGGTCGCCGGGCTTGAGCTTGCGCAGGTCGTAGAAGACGGCCGGGCCGCTCTTGGAGTCGACGTGCCCGACGATGATGGACCGGCCCGGCTCGCCCGGGGTCGGGCCCCGGTCGTACCAGCCGGTCTCGTGGTGCCGGTCCAGCGGCGGCACGTCAATCGACCCGTCCTCGGCCTGACCCACCGGGGCGACCGGAGCGGTCACCCGGATCGCGGGCACCGCCAGGCTCACCGGGCGGCTGGCCGGCAGCCCACCGCGCCCGGCGGTCGGCCGCTCCTGCGCGCTCGCCGGGCGCTGCTGGCCGGCGGCCCAGTCCAGCGGCCCGACGGTACGGCCGAGACCCGCGCCGGTGGCGAAGACGCCGAGCAGCACCAGCGCCACCGCCAGCGGCACCGTCCACGGGCTGCGGGAGTGGGCCCGGTCGCGGCGGGCGGCCGGTGTCGAGGCGGGTTGCGGGGCCATCGCGCCGCTCAACCTCGGGCGGCGCCACGGGGGCGGCGGGCCGCGATGATGCCGACGGTCGCCCCGGCGATGGTCAGGGCCAGCCCGCCGGGGACGAGCAGACCGCTGAGGTTGCCGCCGGACGCGCCGCCGAAGCCGGTCTGCGGGCCGGGGCTGGGCTTCATCGACCGGACCACCTGGAGCATCGTCGAGGCGGTCGCGCCGTCGCGGCACTCCAGCTTGACCCGGTAGTTGCCGGGCCGGGTGCGCTCCTTGACCATCGCCGTGGCGGTCAGCTCGCCACGCTGGGAGTGCACCTGCACCCGGCCGAAGGCGTCGGAGACGACGGTCGCGGGGATGGAGTTGTCCCGGCAGCTGGCCTGGATGCCGACCAGGTAGCCGGGCTGCACGGGGCTGGGGCGCACCTCGACGAAGACCACGTTGGGCGCCGGCTGCGGAACGCCCTGCTCGGGCGAGCTCTGGCCGGTCTCGGTCGGAGTCGGGGCCACCGCGAGGAACGGGTCGAAGGCCGGTTCCACCGCCGCTGGCGGCCCGAGGGCTGGTGTCAAGGGCGGCGGGGCGGCGAGCGCCGGGGCCACCCCGAACAGCGCCGGGCCGAGGGCACCGAACGTGACCGCCAACGCGGTGCGCTGGAGCGTGATCGACATCCTGCCCCCTTCCGGCCGCCTCGGGCAGCGCCGGGGCGGCGAGCGCCGGCCTGCCGTACGGGATGAATCGTCTCACCCCCGGGCGTACATCACATCCGATACGCCGGAACCGTCGCGTACGCTCGGGTCGCTGTGACCTCCACCGACCTGAACCCCGCCGTCCCGGCGGCCCCGCCGGCCGCCCGGATCCGCACCTTCCACCCCCGCCGCGGCCGGATGAGCGGCCGCCAGACGGACGCGCTGGAGCGGCTCTGGCCCGGCTACGGGTTCGACATCGCCGACCTCGACGGTCCCTTCGACCCGGCCGCGCTCTTCGGCCGGGGCGCGCCCGTGGTGCTGGAGATCGGCTCCGGCATGGGCGACGCCACGGCCGCGATGGCCGCCGCCGACCCGGACCGGGACTACCTGGCGGTCGAGGTGCACACGCCCGGCCTCGGCAACCTGCTGGAGCTGGTGGAACGGCACGGGCTGCGCAACGTCCGGGTGGCCAAGGGCGACGCGCTGGACCTGGTCCGGGCCATGCCGGCCGACGCGCTGGACGCGGTGCACGTCTTCTTCCCCGACCCCTGGCCCAAGGCCCGGCACCACAAGCGGCGGATCATCCAGCCGGAGCACGTCGCGCTGCTCCGCTCCCGGCTGCGCCCCGGCGGGACGCTGCACTGCGCCACCGACTGGGCCGAGTACGCCGAGTCGATGCGCGAAACGCTGACCGCCGACCCCGGACTGGCGGACCCGTACGGCGGCTTCGCCCCCCGGCCCGCGCACCGTCCGATCACCAAGTTCGAACGCCGCGCCCTCACCGCCGGCCGCCCCGTCTTCGACCTCATCCACCCCCGCCACCCCTGACCCCTCGCGCCGGCCTCGCTCCACTCGCGGTGTACCCGGT
>NZ_JBPQTL010000154.1:0-8280 GCF_051386295.1 Micromonospora sp. URMC 105
GGTCGGGGCATCAGCGCGCGTTGATGCCCCGACCCGCCGCAAACCGGAGTCGATCATCGGCGCACGCGCACGCGCGCGAACAGGCCAGGGGCGGGTGTGCGGGATAGGGTCGGAGGCGTGGTCCGACGTGTGGTGGTGGCGTTGCTCGCGCCGGTGACCTGGGCGCCGCCGGGAATCGATCCGGTGCAGTGGCGGACCGCGCTGGCCGAGGACGTGGTGGACCTGCTCGCCACGCTCAACGAGGTGGAGACCGCGGTGGCGGTCACCCCGGCGGATCGCCGGCTCGCCGACGCCGTGATCTGGCCGGGTACCGCCGTGCACGAGGTGGCCGAGCCCACGGTGAACGCCGCACTGGCCGCGCTGACCGGGTACGACCAGGCGGCCGTGGTCGCCGCCGACGCGCCCGACCTGCCCGGCCTGACGCTGGGCAAGCTGCTTCGGCCGCTCACCAGCCGGCCCGTGGCGGTCGCCCCGGTCGAGGGGGGCGGCCCCGGCCTGCTCGGGGTGGCGACCCGGCTGCCCGTACCCGGATGGTTGCCGGAGCTGGACCTCGACGCGGCGGTGCCGGCGGACGTGCGCCGCGCGGCGCCGGCACCGGGCGACGTCGCGGTCACCCCCGCCTGGCGGCGGTTGCGCGGTCCGGCCGACCTGGCCGCGCTCAACCCGGCGGTCGAGGGTTGGGACGCCACCCGGACCCTGCTCTCCGGCCCCGCGCGCCGAGGCTGACCCCGGGGCGGCGGAGCGGAGCCCGGCCGTCCGGGCCGCCACCCGGAATGGGCGGGAGTGCCGATGCCACCGGCCGGACCAAACGCCGGCCGGGCTGAAGCGCAGACACCGTCGGCCGGGCTGAAGCGCAGACACCGTCGGCCGGGCTGAAGCGCAGACACCGTCGGCCGGGCCGAAGTGCAGACACCGTCGGCCGGGCCGAAGTGCAGACACCGCCGGCCGGGCCCAAGGGCAGACACCGCCGGCCGGGCGCGCGGAAGGCGCGGCCCGGTCGGCGGCGGTGCGGGTCAGGACCGGTCGGTGTCGTCCCCGGAGTCGTCGGAGCGGGGCGGAGTGCCGCCGCCCGGTGCCTGCTCCTCCGGGCCGCCCGGCGCGCTGAAGTCGAAGTTCGCCAGCTCGTCGTCGAGGTCGAGCTGGGCGGTGGCGAACGCCACCGGGTCGGCGAAGTCGTCGTCGGAGGGGAGCAGGTCGGGGTGGCCCCAGACGGCGTCCCGGCCCGAGATGCCCCGGTGCGTGGTGAGCGCGGCCCAGAGCGCCGACGCCTCGCGCAGCCGGCGCGGCCGCAGCTCCAGCCCGACCAGCGCGGCGAAGGTCTGCTCGGCCGGACCGCCGGCGGCCCGGCGGCGGCGGAACGCCTCGCCGAGGCGGACCACGTTGGGCAGGCGCTCGCCCGCGGCGTTGTCCACCACGTGGCAGACCCAGCCCTCGACCAGCGCGAGCACCGTCTCCAGCCGGGCCAGGGACGCCTTCTGCGCCGGGGTGTCCTCCGGGGTGAAGATGCCTTCCAGGGCGATCGCCTGCATCGACTCCGGGTCGGTCGGGTCGACCCGGCCCATCGCCTCCTCGATCGCCTCCCGGTTGACCCGGATGCCGGAGGCGTAGTTCTCCACCGCGGTCAGCACGTGCCCGCGCAGCCACGGGACGTGTTCGAAGAGCCGCTGGTGGGCGGCCTCACGCAGGGCCACGTAGAGGCGGACCTCGTCCTCGGGCAGCTCCAGGCCCGCGCCGTACGCCCGGATGTTGGCCGGAACGAGCGCGGCGGTGCCGGCCGGGCCCAGCGGCAGCCCGATGTCACCGGCGGAGAGCACCTCGGCGGCGAGCGAGCCGAGTGCCTGACCGAGCTGCCCGCCGAAGAGCGCCCCGCCCAGGGTCGCCACCATCGACTGCATCGGGCCGAGCTGGGCCCGCGCCTCCGGCGGCACCAGGTCGCCCATCGCACCGACCATGCGGCTGGCCACCGGGTCGCAGAGCTTGCGCCAGACGTCGAGGGTCTTGTAGATCCACTCGTTGCGGTTCCACGCCACCGAGGTGCGGATGCCGGACGGCAGGGCGGACGACGGCTCCAACCAGAGGTCGGCGATGCGCAGCGCCTCCTCCACCGCGTGCCGCTCGTACGGCGACACCGCCGGGTCGCCCGCGGCGGCGAGCTGGCTGGCGGCCACCTGCCGGGCCAGGTCCCAGTTGACCGGCCCGCTGCCCGACGCGGAGAGCAGGTGCTGCAACTGCGACATGAACTGCTGCATCTGCGCGGGATCGTTGGGGTCTGGTGGTTGCCCACCCGGGAGCGCGAAACCGAACGGAATATCAGGCACGACGTCTACGGTACGCGCGCCGCGCCCCAGGTCGCCGCCGCTGGCGTTGCGCTGAGGGCGAAGTCGCCCTCGGCCGACCGGCCGGCACCACCCGAATCGGTACGCTCTGCCGCATGAGACGTCGCGGCGTGACCGTTCTCCTCGGTGCTCTGCTCACCACTCTGCTCAGCATCGGCGTGCTCGGCGCGCCGATCCCGTACGTGGTGCTGGGCCCGGGGCCGACGGTGAACACCCTCGGCACCTCCGACGGCAAGGAGGTCATCCAGGTCAGCGGCCGGTCCACCTCCACCTCCGCCGGCCAGCTGCGGATGACCACGGTGGGGGTGCAGCCCACGGTCAAGCTGCGCGCCGCGATCGCCGGCTGGCTCTCCGACGACGAGGCGGTGGTGCCGCGCGAGCTGGTCTACCCGCCCGGCGAGAGCCAGGAGGAGGTGGAGAAGCGCAACGCCGAGGACTTCCAGAACTCGCAGACCAGCGCCGAGACCGCCGCGCTGGTGGAGCTCGGCTACCCGGTGCAGGTGGTGGCCAAGGAGGTCGCCGCGGACGGCCCGTCGGCGGGGGCGCTCAAGGCCGGCGACGTCATCACCACGGTCGACGGCGTCGCGGTGACCACGGCGACGAAGCTGGTGGAGCTGGTCCGGGCGAAGCCGGCCGGCACCGCGCTGCGGATCGGTTACACCCGTGACGGCGTCGCCGGCACGGCCACCGTGACCAGCCGGGAGCAGGACGGCCGGCCGCGCGTCGGCCTGGTGCCGGAGCAGCGGCAGCCGCACCCCTTCACCCTGAAGATCGACCTGGGCAACATCGGCGGGCCGAGCGCCGGGCTGATGTTCGCCCTCGGCATCGTGGACAAGCTCGAACCGGCCGACCTGACCGGCGGGAAGATCATCGCCGGCACCGGCACCATCGACGACGAGGGCCGGGTCGGCCCGATCGGCGGCATCACGCAGAAACTCGTCGGGGCGAAGAAGGCCGGGGCCAAGGTCTTCCTGGTACCGGCGGACAACTGCGCCGAGGCGGTCCGCAATCCGCAGCCCGACCTGCCCCTGATCAAGGTCGGCTCGCTGGACGAGGCATTGACGGCGCTGGAGGCGCTGCGGTCGGGTGGGCAGCCCACGCGCTGCTGACCCGACGCGCTCCGGCAGGGCGGCGTGACCTTGACCCGACACGTTCAGGAACACCCCGTACTCTGGGTGCCTGTCCGGAGCCGATCACATCGAGCGTGCGGAGCCAACAGTGGTCATGCGTAGCAGCCCCCTGCCGAGAATGAGCCGGCGCGGACGCGTCACCATCGGCGTCCTGGTCGGGGTCTTCGTGCTCTTCACCCTGCTCGGCTGGGGTGTCCAGGCGTGGACGGACTGGCTCTGGTTCGAGGAGGTCCGCTACACCCAGGTCTTCACCGGGGTGCTGGTCACCCGGCTGCTGCTCTTCCTGACCATCGGGGTGGGGCTGGCGCTGTTCGTCGGCGGCAACCTCTGGCTGGCGTACCGGTTGCGGCCGACGCTGCGGCCGCACTCGTTGGAGCAGGCCACGCTGGAGCGTTACCGGACGCTGCTCGCGCCCCGGATGGGCACCTGGATCAGCGTGACCGCGGTGGTGCTCGGGCTCTTCGCCGGTCTCTCCGCGCAGAGCCGGTGGAACCAGTGGCTGCTCTTCCGCAACGGCGGCGACTTCGGCGTCAAGGACCCGGAGTTCGGCGTCGACGTCGGCTTCTACGTCTTCCAGCTGCCCTTCTGGCGGTACCTGCTCGGCGTCGGCTTCACCGCCGTGGTGCTGGCGCTGCTCGGCGCGCTGGCCGTGCACTACATCTTCGGCGGGGTGCGGCTGCAGGGCGTCGGCGACCGGATGACCAACGCCGCCCGCGCCCACCTCACCACCCTGGTCGCCGTCTTCGTGCTGCTCAAGGCCGTCGCGTACGTGCTGGACCGGCGGGCGATGCTGCTGGAGTACAACGAGGGCGCCAAGCTCTACGGCGCCGGCTACGCCGACGTCAACGCGCTGCTGCCGGCCAAGGAGATCCTGGCGTACATCTCGGTGGTGGTGGCGATCGCCATCATCGTCTTCTCCAACGCGGTGATGCGGAACCTGGTCTGGCCGGGCATCTCGCTGGCCCTGCTCGGCGTCTCCGCCGTCGCGATCGGCGGCATCTACCCGTGGGCGGTGCAGACCTTCGAGGTCAAGCCGAGCGCCCGGGACAAGGAGGCGCCGTACATCGAACGCAGCATCGGGGCGACCCGGGCCGCGTTCGGCCTGACCGACACGAAGACCACCGGGTACGCGGCGAGCAACCTCACCCCGCCGGCGAGCCTGGTGACCGACAGCTCGGTGGTGCCCAACGTCCGGCTGCTCGACCCGCAGCTGGTCTCCGAGACGTACACGCAGCTGCAGCAGGTCCGGGGCTTCTACGACTTCGGACCGAAGCTCGACATCGACCGGTACTCGGTGGCGAACAAGACCTCCGACTACGTGGTCGGCGTCCGCGAGATCAACTACAACGAGCTGACCGACCAGCAGAACAACTGGATCAACCGGCACACCGTCTACACCCACGGGTACGGCCTGGTCGCGGCCCCGGCCAACCAGGTCGTCTGCGGCGGCCAGCCGTACTTCGTCTCCGGCTTCCTCGGCGAGAAGGCGCAGGAGGCGTGCTCCTCGCAGGCCGAGCAGATCCCGGCCACCCAGCCGCGGATCTACTACGGCGAGCGGATGGAGGAGAGCGACTACGCGATCGTCGGGCAGTCCGACGACAACCGCAACGCCGAGTTCGACCGGCCCACCCCGACCACTGGCGGCGAGCAGTACTACACCTACACCGGTGAGGGCGGCGTCGAGATCGGCTCGTTCACCCGCCGGCTGCTCTACGCCATCAAGGAGCAGGAGTCGAACTTCCTGCTCTCCGAGGCGGTCAACGACAACTCCCGGCTGCTGTACGTGCGCAACCCGCGCGACCGGGTGGAGAAGGTCGCCCCGTTCCTGACCCTCGACGGCGACCCGTACCCGGCGGTGGTGGGCGGCCGGATCCAGTGGATCGTCGACGGCTACACCACGGCGGCGACCTACCCGTACGCGGAGCGGGTCAACCTGCAGACGGAGACCGCCGACGAGCTGACCAACCGGGGCACGTTCCAGCTGGCCCGGGAGAACGTCAACTACATGCGCAACTCGGTGAAAGCCACCGTCGACGCGTACGACGGCACGGTGCGGCTCTACGAGTTCGACGAGACCGACCCGGTGCTCAAGGCCTGGAACAAGGCGTTCGGCGGGGACCTGGTGCTGCCGAAGAACGCCATCCCGGCCGAGCTGGCCGAGCACTTCCGCTACCCGGCCGACATGTTCAAGGTGCAGCGCAACCTGCTCACCAAGTTCCACGTGACCGACCCCGGCGACTTCTACTCCGGCCAGGACTACTGGCAGGTGCCGAACGTGCCGGACGCCCCGGACAGCGGGCAGAAGCAGCCGCCGTACTACCTGTTCACCCAGTTCCCCGGGCAGTCGGCACCGCGCTTCCAGCTCACCGCCGCGGTCACCCCGAACGGGCGGCAGAACCTCGCCGCGCTGATCTCCGGGTCGTACGTCGACGGTCAGCCCAAGCTGGAGGTGCTGGAGCTGCCGGATCAGACCCGGGTCTCCGGGCCGGTGCAGGTGCACCAGCAGATGACCAACAACGCGAACATCCGGCAGCAGCTCAACCTGCTCTCCTCCAACCAGGCGCAGGTGCAGTACGGCAACCTGCTGTCCCTGCCGTTCGGCGACGGCATGCTCTACGTCGAGCCGGTCTACGTGAAGAGCAACCAGCAGGACGCGTACCCGCTGCTGCAGAAGGTGCTGCTCTCCTACGGCGACGGCGGCTCCTACGTGGCGCTGGCCGACAACCTCACCGATGGCATCAAGCAGCTCGTCGACCTGGGCAAGCGGGCCGGGCAGGGCGCCCCGCCGCCGCCGGGCGGCACCCCGCCGCCGCCTCCGGGCGGCGCCGACCCGCCGCCGCTCACCGGTGAGCTGGCCGCCGCGGCGGAGCGGGTGCAGACGGCGATCGCCGAGGTCAAGGCCGCGCAGACGTCCGGCGACTTCGAGCGGTACGGCCGGGCGCTCAAGGCGCTGGACGAGGCGATGACCGCGTTCCAGCAGGCGCAGCAGACCGGCCGCCCGGCGCCGGCGCCGAGCGGCAGCCCGTCCGGTTCGCCGGCGCCCACGCCGAGCGGCTGAGCCGCCGCGCGGGACTCTCCGACGAGCCCGCGACCTGGGGACCCCGACGGTCCTCCGGTCGCGGGCTTGTCGCTTTTCCGACCCGCCGCCCGCAACCGGCCGGCCCGGTGGACCGTCTTGTCAGCAGGTGGGGGAAACGGGGAGGCGTGATGTGGGCATGAGGGACGCGCAGAGCTTCGACGAGTTCTACCGGAGCACGTCGGCGCGAACGCTCCGGTACGGCCACGCGGTGGCAGGTGACCACGGCGAGGCGCAGGACCTCGTGCAGGAGGCGTACGCCCGGGCGTGGCGGCAGTGGGGCAAGCTCGCCACCCATCCGGCGCCGGAGGCGTGGCTGCGGCTGGTGGTCAGCCGCCTGGCCACCGACCGGTTCCGCCGGCTGCGCGGCTGGCGGACGGCGGTGAGCCGCACCGGTCCACCCGACGTGGTACGGCCACCCGGCGAGGACACCGTCCTGCTGGTCGCTGCCCTGCGGCAGTTGCCGGCGAACCAACGGCAGGCACTGGCCCTGCACTACCTGTTCGACATGCCGGTGGAGGAGATCGCCCGCGAGACGGGGGTGCCCACCGGCACCGTGAAGTCCTGGCTGTCCCGGGGCAGGGCGAAGCTGGCCGAGCTGCTGCCCGGGGTCTCGTCTCAGGAGCTGGAGGTCAACGATGTCGCGTGAACTGCCCGGTCTCTACCGCTCGCTCGCCGAGGACACCGATCCACGCGGCCTGGCGGCACCCGACGCGGTGCGCCGCTACGCCGACCGCCGGGCGCGGACCCGCGCCGCGCTGGGGGCGCTGACCGCGGCGGCGCTGGTCGGCGGGACGGCCGTCGGTGCCCAGTTCGTCTTCGCCGCCGCTCCCGACACCCGGGTGGGTCCGCCCGCCGACAGCCCGGGCCCGCCGTCGTCCAGCCCTGTCCCGTCGGAGCCCACGCCCACCCCTTCGGCGTCCTCGTCCGGCCCGGGCGGGTCGGCCTCGCAGCAACCCCCGTCCACGTCATCGACGCGCACCTCACCGACCGCCCGGACGCCGACCTCGATCCCCGACTCGGCCTTCTTCACGCTGGCGGCGGCGAACGAGACCGGGGCGGGATCCGGGTTCGGCGAGGACGAGGTGCTGCCCGAGCTCTGCGGGGCGGAGCCGGGCGCGTCGGGGACGGTGCGGCAGCGCGTCCGGACGCTGCCGTTCAAGCTGGCCGGCACGCCGGAGGGGAACATCCCGGACGGTCTCTACCGGCACAGCATCACCATCTACCGCGACGGCAGGGCCGCCGCCGCGCTCGACGAACTGCGCGATGCGGTGCGTGACTGCCCGACGCAGCCGGTCGGCAGCGTGACGTCCCGGCAGAAGCTGCTGCCCAGTAGCGGCTACGGCGACGAGTCCGTGCTGTTCGAGATGCGCAAGCCCTTCCTGGACGTCAACGACCAGCCGACCGGCGACGAGGAGCTGCGACTGATTCGGGCCATCCGGGTCGGGAACGTGGTGACGGTGCTCTGGGACCAGGGCTGGGAGGGCAGCTCCAGCCCGAAACCGCAGGTCGACGCGGACAGCCGCCGGGCGGTGACGGCGATCCGGGACTGGTTGCGCTGACTGCGTTCCGGGCCCGTTTTGCGGGCCCGGGGCCCCGTAGGCTACGGTTAACGAGCCGACGCGGGGTGGAGCAGCTCGGTAGCTCGCTGGGCTCATAACCCAGAGGTCGCAGGTTCAAATCCTGTCCCCGCTACCACGACGAACGGCCCGAGGATCTGATCCTCGGGCCGTTCGCC
>NZ_JBPQTL010000155.1:0-8128 GCF_051386295.1 Micromonospora sp. URMC 105
AGGTCGGGTGGGGTTGGGGGTGGGGTAGCGGGCGCTTTCCTGGGTCCAGTCGAGGGTGCCGCGGACGGCGTCGGCGATGCCGTCGAGGTGGGTGGTGACCGCCGCGTCGAGGGCGGGGCCGAACGACGGTGCGGCCGCGCGCAGGGCCATGAACTGGTCCATCGTTGCCCGCCAGCGCTCGGCGACCAGGTCCACGGCGGTGTCCAGCGGCACCTTCCGCTCGGCGGCCACCGCCAGCACCAGGTTGTGCCCGCCCGAGGTGGCCCGGTCCCGCTCCAGCGACGCGAGGTCGTTGTACCAGGAGAGCAGGTCGTTGCCGAGTTCGCCGATCCGGCGCAGCGACGGGTGGTGGTAGACCGGGTCCGGCAACGGCCGCCCGGTGGCGAACTCGATCAGCGGGTACGAGACGTACGCCGCCGACGTGGCCCGGCGCAGCTCGACGTACTCGGCCACCGAGGGCGGCCGGCCGAGGTCCTTGGCGACCGACTCCCGCCACGTGCCGTCCAGGTGGTGGTCGACCGCGTCGGCGAAGCGCAGCCGCCAGCGGGCCGGCATCCGGCGGCGGGGCACCCGCCAGGCCTCCACCAGCAGCCGGCGCAGCGGCCCGCCGAACCCGGGGTGCCGGCCGCGCGGGCCCTCCCGCAGCAGGCTCGACACCCCGGCCCGCAGCGCCCTGATCTGCTCCGGGGTGAGCCGGTCCGGCCCGTCGCAGGCGTCGTCGACGAGGAAGAACCAGGTGAAGAGGGTGGCCAGGGTACGCAGGTCCGGCTCGGTGGCGTCCGGGTAGAGCCGGCCCGCGTACCGGGCGAAACCGGCCCGGTCCAGCCGCTTGCGGGCGGCGTCGTCCAGCGGCATGCCCAGGCGGGGCAGCCGGTCCAGCAGCCAGTCCTGCACCTGCTCCGCATGCGGCGAGAGCCGGGGCGGGATCGGGCACGCGGCCCGCAACGACCGGAGAACCTCCTCGACCATGTTCGATCCCTCCCGTGCGGCGTGGATCGCCGACGGCAGCATCGCAGGTCTGCTCCGCCACCGCCGTCCCGGCGGACGGCCGGGCACCCCGGCGACACGCCGCGCAGCGGTCGGACGGGGGTCGCCGGGCGGGGCGCTACGGCGACCAGGCAGGCTGGACGACATGCGCGAACCATGGGTGGTCGGGGTCTCCGGCGCGTCCGGCACGCCGTACGCGGCGGCGGTCGTCAACGGGCTGCTCGACGCGGGCGAGCCGGTGGACCTGATCGTCACCCGGGCCGCCCGGCTGACCGTGCTGGACGAGACCGGCCGCCCGTTCCGGGACGGCCACTGGACCGAGGACCTGGCCGCCTGGCTGGGCCGCGACCTCGCCGACGCCGACGTGCGGCACTGGCCGGCGGGGGACATCGCGGCCGGCCCCAGCAGCGGCTCCTACCGGGTACGCGGGATGGCGGTGGTGCCGGCGAGCACGGCGGCCTGCGCGGGCATCGCGATCGGGCTCTCCAAGGATCTGTTGCAGCGCGCGGCCGAGGTCAACCTCAAGGAGCGCCGGCCGGTGGTGGTGGTGCCCAGGGAGACGCCGGTGACCCGTAGCCACCTGGAACATCTGATCGCGCTGCACGACGCCGGTGCGGTGGTGCTCCCGGCCAGTCCGGGCTTCTACGGCGCCGGGGCTGCGGCCACCGCGCAGCAGTTGGTCGACTTCGTGGCCGGCAAGGTGCTGGACGCGCTCGGCGTGCCGCACACGTTGTTCCGGCGGTGGTCGGGGCAGCTGGCCGCCGACCGGTCGTAGCGGAAGCGGAAACTCACCTCAGACGGGGCGCGGACCGGACCTGTCGGCCGGCCCGCGTATCCGTCTCGCACCATTCAGTACATGCCGGCGTTGGCCGGGCCCGGTCCGGTCGAGGCAGCGGGGCCGACATTTCGCGGCTTGCCCATGTCTTCCGCCTCGTCCAGCATGCCCTCCCCTTCCAGCAGGGCCCGCACCTCGGATTCCCGAAACCGGCGATGCCCGCCTGGAGTCCGGATGCTGCCGATCCGGCCGGCCGCCGCCCAACGCGTCACAGTCTTCGGGTCAACCCGAAACAACGCAGCGACCTCACCCGGTGTCAGCAGGCGATCTCCAGTGTCCACAGCCCCCTCCTCGCGTCGACGAAGCCCCCGGCTGAACACACTGCCCCCGGCCGGTGCGAGCCCAGAGCCGTCATGAGGGACGTATGGCAATTACAGCACCAGCGACATGGCCTGTCCGCCAAACGCGAAAAACGCACTGAGTGGGAAGTTAGTAAATGGTACCGGCGCGGAGCCCCTTTCACCGTCGGTCTGCGAACTGTGACGCCCTGTCATGTTCAACGGGTGCCGGGCGTCCGACGTTACGCCCGGGCAGCTAGGGTCACACTCCGTGGACGCCATCGACCTCAGCCTCGTCGACCTGCTGCGCGGCAACGCCCGCCTGTCGTACGCCGAACTCGCCCGGCAGGTCGGCCTCTCCGCCCCGGCCGTGCACGAGCGGGTCGGCAAGCTGGAGTCCGGCGGGGTGATCCGGGCGTACCGGGCGGAGGTGGAGCCGGAGGCGGTCGGGCTCGGTGTGACCGCGCTGATCGGCATCGTCGAGGACTCCGGCGGGGACGCCGAGGACGTGCTGGAGGCGTTCCGGCAGATGCCCGAGATCGAGTCCTGCTACTTCATGGCCGGGGTCGAGTCCTTCCTGCTCAAGGCGCGGGTCGGCACCATCGCGGAGCTGGAGCAGCTGATCGTGCGGCTCAACCGCACCCCGGGCGTGGCCTCCACCCGCACCGGCATCGCCCTGTCGACGAAGTGGGAGAACCGCCCGCAGCCGCTCGGGCCCCCCGGCACCTGACCGCCGGGGGTCTGGCGCCGCCCGCCCGACGGCGATACCTTGCGCCGATGACCACCCCCGTACGCGGCACCGCCGTGGTCACCGGCGCCGCCGGTGGACTGGGCCGGGCCATCGCCGCCGCGCTGCACGCCGACGGCTGGGCCGTACTCCTGACCGACCTGGACGCCGACGCGGCCGCCACCGCCGCCGCGCCGCTCGGGGGCTGGTCCCGGGCGCTGGACGTGCGCGACGAGGCCGCCTGCGCCGAGGTCGCCGCCGAGGCGGCCGGGGCGAGCCCCGACGGGCTCGGACTCTGGGTCAACAACGCCGGCATCCTGGTCACCGGGCCGTCCTGGGAGCACGACGCGGCGACCCGGCGCCGGGTGGTCGAGGTGAACGCGCTCGGCGCGATGACCGGCACGCTCGCCGCGCTGGCCGTGATGCGCGCCCAGGGGCACGGGCACGTGCTCAACGTCGTCTCTCTCGCCGGCCTGATCGCCGCGCCCGGCGAGACCGTCTACGCGGCCAGCAAGCACGCGCTGCTGGCGTTCAGCCTCGGTACCCTGGCCGACCTGCGGATGGCCGGCCTGGCGGACGTACACGTGTCGTGCCTCTGCCCGGACGGGATCTGGACGCCGATGCTGCACGACCGGCTCGACGACCCGGGGGCGGTGGCCTCCTTCACCGGGACGCTGCTGACGCCGGAGCGGGTCGCGGCCCGGGCCGCCCGGCTGGCCCGCCGCCCCCGCCCGGTGGTCAGCCTGCCGCGCTGGCGCGGCACGCAGGTACGTCTGCTGGACGCGCTGCCCCGGCTGGCGATCGCGCTGACCCCGCTGGTCCGGGCCGCCGGGCGGGCCGGGCAGCGCCGGCAGCGACGCCGGGTCGGGCCGGACGGGAGCTGAGCTCGCTTGTAACGTTGCGGCGTGACTCATCTCGACCGGTGCGACGAGGCCAGCCGGACGTGGGTGACCGAGGCGATCGCCGCGGTCGAGGCGGACGCCAACCGCTCCGCCGACACCCACCTGCTGCCCTTCCCGCTGCCTCGGGCGTGGGGGATCGACCTCTACCTCAAGGACGAGTCGGTCCACCCCACCGGCTCCCTCAAGCACCGGCTGGCCCGCTCGCTCTTCCTCTACGGGCTCTGCAACGGCTGGATCGGCCCGGACACCACGATCATCGAGGCGTCCTCCGGCTCCACGGCGGTCTCCGAGGCGTACTTCGCCCGGATGCTGGAGCTGCCCTTCGTCGCGGTGATGCCGGCCTCCACCTCGCCCGAGAAGATCGCCCAGATCGAGTTCCAGGGCGGGCGCTGCCACCTGGTCGAGGACCCGGCCAAGGTGGTGATCGAGGCGCGCTGGCTGGCCGAGGACAGTGGCGGGCACTTCATGGACCAGTTCACCTACGCCGAGCGGGCCACCGACTGGCGGGGCAACAACAACATCGCCGAGTCGATCTACGCGCAGCTGGAGCTGGAGCGGCACCCGATCCCGGCGTGGGTGGTGGTGGGCGCGGGCACCGGCGGTACCAGCGCCACCATCGGCCGGTACGCCCGCTACCGGCGGCTGCCCACCAAGCTCTGCGTGGTCGACCCGGAGAACTCGGCGTTCTACCCGGCCTGGCAGGCCGCCGACTGGTCGGTGCGCACCGGTCGCGGCTCGCGGATCGAGGGGATCGGCCGGCCGACGGTCGAGGCGTCCTTCCTGCCCTCGGTGGTGGACCGGATGACCCAGGTCCCCGACGCGGCCTCGCTGGCCGCCATGCGCGCCGGGTCGGCCGTGCTCGGCCGCCGGGTCGGCGGCTCCACCGGCACCAACCTCTGGGGCGCCTTCGGGCTGATCGCCGAGATGCTCGCCGCCGGGCGGACCGGCTCGGTGGTCACCCTGATCTGCGACGCCGGCGACCGGTACGCCCACACCTACTACGACGACGGCTGGGTGGCGGCGCAGGGGCTGGACCTCGACCCGCACCTGGCCACCGTCGAGCGGTTCCTCACCACCGGCGCGTGGCCGGCCTGAGCCGGGCGGCTCAGCGGGCGTCGGCCCGCTCGGCCAGCCCGGGATAGCGCAGCACCAGGCCGTCGGCGTCGAGCACGATGTCGGCGCGGAAGGTGTCGGCGGCGAACCGGACCCGCCCCGGCCCGAGCGGGGTGTAGACCTGCTCGGCGGGGACCACCTCCAGGCTCGGCAACCGCACCCAGGCCACGGTCACCGTGTGCGCGAGGTCCGGCGCGCCCGTGGTCAGCCCCAGCCGCCGGATCGGCAGGGTGTTGAAGAGCGGCGAGCCGCTCAGGTCGACGTCGAGGGCGTCGTGCAGCCGGTCCGGGTCCTCGGCGCCGGGCAGTCCGGCCGGCGGGTGCCCGGCGGCCCGCAGCGCCGCGTCCAGGTCGCCCTGCTCGGCGGTGGTCACCCGCCACCCGTCCGCGCGGCGCTCCAGCCGTACGTTCCGCGACCAGCCCGCCCCCTCGACCGCCACGTGCAGCGAGGTGGTGGCCCCGTCCGCCCCGGCGGTCAGCTGGTAGCGGCACGTCCAGGGGACGGGCTCGACCGCGACCTGGGTGCCGTGCGCGACGAAACCGGGGCCGTCGTCGAGGACGGCGTGCTCGGCGCCCGCGACGTCCGTCCGGCTCCAGAAGAGTGACCTCGGCATGATGCGGACGTTACGCCAGCCGGCCGAGGTCGGCAGCGCATGCGGAAACGCCGCCGCGGAGCGCGAGCTCCGCGGCGGCGTGCCGGGTGGTCGGGTGGATCAGTGGGTACGCGCCGGCGGCCGGCCGCCGAAGCCACGCCGCTCGCCCTGCGGCCGGTCGTCCCGGCCCCGCCCCTCGGAGCGGAACCCGCCCCGGCGGTCGGTGCCGCGCTGCTCGCCGCCGAAGCGCCGCTCGCCCTGCGGCCGGTCGCCGAAGCTCCGCTCACCGGTCGGGCGGTCGCCGAAGCGCTCGCCACGGTCGCCGTAGCGGCCCTCGCCGGCCGGACGGTCGGTGCGGTCGCCGAAGCCCCGCTGGCCGCGCTCGCCGTACGAGCGGTCGCCGGTCGGCCGGTCACCACGGCCGTCGAAGCGCCGCTCACCCCGGTCGCCGAAGCTCCGCTCACCGGTCGGGCGGTCGCCGAAGCGCTCGCCGCGTCCGTCGTAGCGGCGCTCGCCCTGCGGGCGGTCGCCGTAGGAGCGCTCGCCCTGCGGGCGGTCGCCGTAGGAGCGGCGCTCACCGAAGCGCTCGCCGCGTGCCTCACGGTCGCCGAAGCGGCGCTCCCCGGTCGGCCGGTCGCCGTAGCGGCGCTCGCCGGTCGGGCGGTCGCCGTAGCGGCGCTCGCCCCGGTCCGGGCGGTCGCCGTAGCGGCGCTCGCCGGTCGGGCGGTCGCCGAAGCGGCGCTGCCCGCCGGGACGGCGCGACTCGGGCTCCTCGCGCACCGGGACGCCGCTCGGCTCGCGGGCACCGGTCAGCTCGGCCAGCGTCGGGTCACCGGCGCGCACCCGGGTCTCGGCCGGCGCGACGCCGGCCTTCTCCATCATGGCCAGGGTGGTGCGGCGCTGCTTCGGTAGCACCAGGGTCGCCACCGCGCCGGACTCGCCGGCCCGGGCGGTACGCCCCGCGCGGTGCAGGTAATCCTTCGGGTCCTTCGGCGGGTCGATGTGCAGCACCAGGGTGACCCCGTCGACGTGGATGCCCCGGGCGGCCACGTCCGTGGCGACCAGGACGTTCATCCGGCCCTCGCGGAACTCGGCGAGCGTCTTGGTGCGCATCCGCTGGGTCTTGCCGCCGTGCAGGCCGCCGGCCCGTACGCCCACCGCGGCGAGCTGCTCCACCAGCCGGTCCACCCCGAGCTGGGTACGCGCGAAGAGCATGGTCCGGCCGGACCGGGCCGCGATCGACGCCGCCACCGCGAACTTGTCGTGCGGCGGGATCAGCAGCATGTGGTGGTCCATGGTGGACACCGAAGCGGTCGACGGGGCGGTCGAGTGGGTCACCGGGTCGTTCATGAACCGCTTGACCAGCGAGTCGACGTCACCGTCCAGGGTGGCCGAGAAGAGCAGCCGCTGGCCGTCCGCCGGGGTCTTCGCCAGCAGCTCGGTCACCTCGGGCAGGAAGCCCATGTCGGCCATCTGGTCGGCCTCGTCGAGGACGGTCACCTCGACGTCGTCCAGGTTGCAGACGCCCCGGTTGATCAGGTCGCCGAGCCGGCCCGGGGTGGCCACGACGATCTCCACGCCACGACGCAGCGCGTCGATCTGCCGGTCGTACGGGACACCGCCGACGGCGGTCTTCAGGAAGATGCCGACGGCCTTGCCGAGCGGCATCAGGGCGTCGTTGACCTGCATGGCGAGTTCCCGGGTGGGGACCAGCACCAGGGCCCGGGGGTGCAGCGGACGCGCCCGGTTGCGGTCGGCGAGCCGGGCGATCAGCGGCAGCCCGAAGGCGAGGGTCTTGCCGGAGCCGGTCTGGCCCCGGCCGAGCACGTCCCGGCCGGCGAGGGCGTCGGGCATGGTGGCGCGCTGGATCTCGAACGGGGTGGTGATGCCCTGCCGGGCGAGCGCCTCGACCAGCGGCCGGGGCAGGCCCAGGTCGGCGAAGGTCACGTCGGCGACGGGGGCGTCGCCTTCGGTCTGGTCGAGGACGGACGGAGTGGTGCCGGGGTCAACAGAGATGGTCAAGAAATGCCTTTCGAGCGGGGCGCATCTTCGCGATGGCCCGCTGCGGCTGCACGCCGCCGAATCGCCCGCAAGATCGCCCATGGGCGCGCACCACGCGCGCCAGGTCAATGATCTCTACCAGTGTACGGCGGCCCGGCGAGGCCGCCAGTCGATCGCGAGGGGGTAGTGGGCGGGCTCACCCCCGCCCGGCGTACGCCCCGCCACGGCGGGCGGGGCGCGGCCCGGTCCGGCTCACTTGCTCAGGATGCTGCCCACCAGCCCGTCCATGGCGTCGTTGGCGAGCAGGACGACCAGCACGCTGATCGCCACCAGCAGCCCCAGGGAGGCGGCCAGGACGACCACCACCCGGGTCGTACGGGACCGTTCGGTCGGCGTGTCGGCCCAGCCCTGGGCCAGGATGTGGCCGGTCAGCGAGCCGGAGTTCTCCAGCGGGTTGCCAGCCGGGAAGGAGACCGTCGCGAAGCCGGGCCCCTCGGTGCCGCCGTAGACGGTGCTGGCCAGGTCCGGCCCGCCCCGGTAGGGCGTACCGGGCCGGGCGGAGCCCCCGGCGGCGGGGGTGCCCCAGGCGGGGCGCTGGACGGCCGGCGCGGCCGACGGCGGCGGGACCGGTGTGGCCGGCGGGACCACCGTGGCGGGCGGGGCCGAGGCGGGCGCGGTGGCGCGGGCGGGCGG
>NZ_JBPQTL010000156.1:0-8071 GCF_051386295.1 Micromonospora sp. URMC 105
GTCGACGTGGTGCCCGAGACGGTCGCCGAGGCGCGCGCCGCCGGCGCCGACATGATCGTCGCCCACCATCCGCTGCTGCTGCGCGGCGTCTCCTCGGTCGCCCCGACGACGTACAAGGGGCGGATCGTGCACGACCTGATCCGGGCCGGTGTTGCCCTGTACGTCGCGCACACCAACGCCGACGTGGCGGCCCCGGGCGTCTCCGACGCGCTCGCCGCCCGGTTCGGGCTGACCGGGCTGCGCCCGCTGCACCGCCCGGCGCCCGGCGCCCCGGCCGACGGCCCGGGCCGCGGCATCGGCCGGATCGGCGAGCTGCCCACCCCGATGACCCTGGCCGAGCTGACCCGGCACGCCGCCGCCGTGCTGCCTGCCACCGCCTGGGGAGTTCGCGCCGCGGGCGATCCCGCGCGTATCGTGCGTACCCTCGCGGTCAGCGGCGGCTCCGGCGACGCCTTCCTGGCCGAGGCGACCGCCGCCGGGGTGGACGCCTTCCTCACCGCCGACCTGCGGCACCACCCGGCGGGCGAACACCTCGCCGCCGGCGGACCCGCCCTGCTCGACGCCGCCCACTGGGCGACGGAACGACCCTGGCTGGACGACCTGGCCGCCCACCTGCGGGCCGACCTCGACGTCGAGACCGTGGTGTCCGACCTGGACACCGACCCCTGGACCGTGCACGCCGCCGCGCCCGCACTGGACGACAAGGAGCCCCGACCGTGAAGGCTGAACCCCAGGTCCAGCGCCGCCTGCTCGATCTGCAGGCCATCGACACGTCCCTCGCCCAGCTGGCGCACCGCCGCCGCACCCTGCCCGAGCGGGCCGAGCTGGAGGGGCTGGCCCGGGAGCTGTCCGCGCTGGAGGACGAGCGGGTCCGCGCCCAGGTCGCCGTGGACGATCTGGACCGCGACATCGCCCGGCTGGAGAAGGACGTCGACCAGGTCCGCGCCCGCAAGAACAAGGACGAGGCCCGGCTCGCCGCCGGCTCCGGCCCGGCCCGGGAGCTGGAGGCGCTCCAGCACGAGCTGGTCTCGCTGAACCGGCGGCAGGGCGACCTGGAGGACGCCGAGCTGGAGCTGATGGAGCAGCGGGAGACCGCGCAGGGCCTGCTGGACGGGATCGAGGCCCGGATGGCCGACGCGCGCGAGCGCCGCGCGGCCGCCGAGCAGCGCCGGGACGACGCCCTGGCCGAGATCGCCAAGGAGGAGGAGTTCAAGAAGACGGCCCGCAAGCCGCTCGCCGCCGACCTCCCGGCCGACCTGGTCACCCTCTACGACAAGATCCGCGAGGACACCGGCCTGGGTGCGGCGCTGCTCACCGCCGGCCGCTGCGGTGGCTGCCGGCTGGATCTCTCCGGCGCCGACCTGGCCCGCATCCGCAAGGCCGACCCGGAGGACGTGGTCCGCTGCGAGGAGTGCCGCCGGATCATGGTCCGCACCAACGAGTCGGGTCTGTAGCCGGTGGCGGTGCGCGCGGTCGTCATCGAGGCCGACGGCGGGTCCCGGGGCAACCCGGGCCCGGCCGGTTACGGCGCGGTGGTCCGGGACCCGGCCTCCGGTGAGGTGCTGCTGGAGCGTTCCGAGGCGATCGGGGTCTCCACCAACAACGTCGCCGAGTACCGGGGGCTGATCGCCGGGCTGGAGGCCGCCGCCGAGCTGGGCGCGGCCGAGGTCGAGGCGCGGATGGACTCCAAGCTGGTGGTCGAGCAGATGTGCGGCCGCTGGCAGATCAAGCACCCGGGGCTGCGTCCGCTCGCCGCGCAGGCCGCCGCCCTGGTCGACCGCTTCGAGTCGGTCCGGTTCAGCTGGATCCCGCGCGAGCGCAACCGGCACGCCGACGCGCTGGCCAACGCGGCGATGGACGCCGCCGCCGGCAAGCCGCCGAAGCGGGCTGCCGCCGAGCCGCCCCGCGAGGTGGCCGCCGCCGACTCGGCGGCCCGTGCGCAGGCCCGCGAGGTCGCCGCCCGCGCCGCCTCCCGTACCGCCGGCACCGACCCGGCGACCACGAAGCCCTCCTGGGAGCCGCGGCCCACCTTCACCGCCACCCGACTGATCCTGGTCCGCCACGGCGAGACCGAGTGGACCGTGCAGCACCGCTACGCCGGCCGCGCCGACGTCCCGCTCTCCGAGGCCGGTCAGGCCCAGGCCCGGGCCACCGCCGCGCGGGTGGCCGAGCTGGCCCCGTCCGTCGCGGCCGTCGTCAGCTCACCGCTGTCCCGGTGTACGGCCACCGCCGAGGCGATCGCCGGGGCGGTCGGCGGCATCCCGGTACGCCGGCAGGACGACTGGGTCGAGTGCGACTTCGGCGACTGGGACGGCAAGACCTTCGCCGAGGTACGCGACCAGTGGCCGGGGGAGCTGGACGCCTGGCTCGCCTCGACCCGGATCGCGCCGCCCGGCGGGGAGTCGTTCACCACCGTCGCGGAGCGGGTCGACCGGGCGGTGGCGGCGCTGCGCGAGGCGTACCCCGGGGAGACCGTGGTGGTCGTCTCGCACGTCTCGCCGATCAAGCTGGCGTTGCGGGACGCCCTGGCGGCCGGCGACGCCTTCCTGCACCGGCTCTACCTGGACGCCGCCGGCATCTCGGTGCTGGACATGTGGCCCGACGGCGGCGTGGCGGTGCGCAGCGTCAACGACACCGCCCACCTCACCGCGCGCTGACCGGCCGACCGGCCGGTCAGCCGCGCCCGGAGCGCAGCAGCCAGCGCATGAGATAGAGGCACGGCAGCGCGACCGCGAGCCAGATAAGGCCCACGGCGAGCCGGATCGGCGGCGGCAGCTCCGGCTGCAACGCCAGGAAGCCCAGGCCGATGGTGGCGACGGCGAGCAGGTAGCCGAGGATCGCGGCGTTGCGGCGCGGCGAGCGGGGTTGCCGGGTCACGGGCGGGGCCTCTCTTCGGTCAGCCGCGACACGAGGCGCTGAGGGTCGCGCAGCACGTCACCGACGGCGTGGTCGCCGACCCTCAGCGAGTCGAGCAGTTCCTGGCGGGCCTCGTCCACCTGGCGGCCGGCCGCCCGGATCGTCTCGGTGACCAGCTCGCCGAGGGTCAGGTTGTCCACGGTGCGCCGGGCCCGCGGGTCGATGCGGATGTCCAGCAGTTCCCGCGCCCCGGACATCTCCACCGTGACCTCGCCGCCGGGCGAGGAGACGACGTGCCGCCGCTGCGCCGCCCCCTCGGCGAACTCCACGGCGGCGGTCATCGCCGCGGTCATCTGCCGGGCCAGGGCGCCCAGGTCCGGTCGCTGCATCAGCCCACCGCCCCGCTACGGCGGAGGAACTCGTCGAGCGCCTGCCGGGGTGCGGGCGGCTGGTCGACGCCGTCGTTGCCGGTGATCTCCCGAATCCGGTCGGCGAGCGTGGTCGAAAGCCGGGTCTGGGCCTGGCGTACCGCCTCCAGGCAGGCGGTCCCGAGCTGGTCGGCGTCCAGGTCCCGGACGGCCTGCGGGCTGAGGTAGACCTCGGCCACCTCGCCGTCGCCGGTCACCCGGGCGGTCACCGTGCCGGTGGCGTCGCTCGCCTCGACGCTCTCCTGGCGCAGCGCGGCGATCCGGGCGGCCAGGTCGTCCACCCGCTCCCGGACGGCACGCAGCGACGCGTCGGTGTAGCCCCGGCGGCGCGCCTCGTCCGCCGCCGCTGCGATGGCCTCCGCGTCCGCGTTCACCGCTGCACCCACTCGGCCGGATCGCCGATGACGATCTTCAGGGACTCGGGCAGCCGGATGCTGGCCGTGTCGATCTGCCCGCTCCGGTCGGCGAACTTGTTGGCCAGCTCGTCGTTGGCGTCGCCGAGCGCTTTGCCGGCGAGCCAGACCGTCATCACGAAGCCGGCCAGCAGGCCGATCACCGTGACCGCGAAGGCCGCCCAGGAGGCGAAGATGCCGATCTTCACGGCCGGCGACACCGGACCGGCCGCGTTGGCCGCAACGGCGGCGACGGCGGCGCTGATCGTGGCGACCAGGAACGAGCCGAGGGTGGTGATCACGCCGGCCGCCATCTGCGCGCAGTACGAGTCCATCAGGGAGCAGGTCTGCGCCATTCGCTCCAGGGCCGGCAACAGGTCGCCGGTGGCGAAGGCGTGGAACTGGGTGGCCGCCGAGTCCTGCCAGAACCCGCCGACCTTCTCGATCTGGCTCAGCAGCTGCGCGTGCATGCTGTCGTACGCGTTCTTCAGCTCGCCCCAGGTGCCGGAGTTGCTCAGCCACGGTTCGGGGTCGACGACGTTCGGCATCACCAGCAGCCCGGTCAGCGTGGCCGCCGCCATGCCGGCCCCGGAGGGCTCCAGCGCGACGATCAGGCCGCTGGTGGCGGCGACCACCAGCCCCCGGATCAGAAACGTGTCGAACGCGTCGCTGCCGGTGTCGGTCCAGCCGCCCTCGTCCCAGCCCGCAGGCATCGGTCCCCCTCGGTCAGTCGTGACTGCGGTGGAAGCCGGCTGCCTGGTCGGCCTCTAACTGCTCGTAGTGGCCGGCGACCCGGTGCAGCGCCGCGCCGATCGCGTCGAAGGTGTCGCGCAGCGCGGTGGTCACCGCGCCGACCGCGGCCAGGGACTGCTCGTAGTTGTCCGCCGCCGGCATCGCGAACAGCGGGAAGGCCCCCTGCGGCAGCTCCAGCCCGGCCAGCGTCGGGCGGGTCTGCTGGTCGAGGTCGTCGGCGTACGTGGAGAAGGTGGAACCCAACGCCCGCATCGCCTCGGTCGCGTACTGCGACACCCTGCACCACCCCCGTCCGTGCGTGAGGCCCCAGGTTAGCGGGGCGGGGCCCGGCCGGCTGCCCCGTCGAGGGGCGGGCACGTCATTCGGCGCAGCGGACTTGCCGCTCGGCGCAGGGCGCGTCGGCGAGTGGCGTGACCACGGTCACAGCCTGGTTAGCCTCCGCGCGATCAGACCGATCCACGACCCTTCGGAGACGCAGATGAGTGATCCCGGAACACCGCCGGCCGAGCCGGGACCGGATCCCGCGGCAGGCACGGCGTCGTCCAGGGCCAAGGACCACAGTCCCTGGAACTGGCTGCTCTTCATCCCGATCCTGGTGCCGCTGATCCCGGCGTTCTTCAACGCGGACTCGCCCCGGCTCTTCGGCTTCCCGCGCTTCTACTGGCTGCAACTGGCCTACATCCTGCTCGGTGTGGCCACCACGACCCTGGTGTACCAGATGACGAAGAAGCGAGGTGGCCGGTGAGCGCGAGGAGTGAGCCGGGCCTGCGAGCCCCGCAGTCGCGGACGAAGGCGGTGCAGTGATGTGGCGTGACCACCTGACCGAGATCATCGTCTTCACGCTGCTTTTCCTGCTGGTCAGCGCGATGGGCTTCGTGGCGGCCCGCTGGCGCGCCCCGCGGGACATGGCCCACCTCGACGAGTGGGGCTTGGGCGGGCGGAACTTCGGTGGCTGGATCACCTGGTTCCTGGTCGGCGGCGACCTGTACACCGCGTACACCTTCGTGGCGGTGCCGGCGCTGGTGTTCGGCGCGGGGGCGATGGGCTTCTTCGCCGTGCCGTACACCATCGTCATCTACCCGATGGTGTTCCTGGTGCTCTGTCGACTCTGGTCGGTCTCGCACCGGCACGGCTTCGTCACCCCGGCGGACTTCGTCCGCAGCCGCTTCGACTCGCCGGTGCTGGCGCTGCTGGTCGCGATCACCGGCATCGTCGCCACCATGCCGTACATCGCGTTGCAGCTCGTCGGCATCGAGGCGGTGCTGAAGACGATGGGCGTGACCGGGGACACCGCGCTGGCCCGGCACCTGCCGATCATCATCGCGTTCGCGATCCTGGCCGCGTACACCTACCAGTCGGGTCTGCGGGCGCCGGCGCTGATCGCCTTCGTCAAGGACACGCTGATCTACATCGTGATCCTGGTGGCGGTGCTGTACCTGCCCTACAAGCTCGGCGGCTGGGACTCGATCTTCGACGCGGCGGACGCCAAGTTCTCGGCGAGTGCGGCGCCCAACGACGGGATCCTGCTCAACGCCAACAACCAGCTCCAGTACGCCACCCTGGCGTTCGGCTCGGCGCTGGCGCTCTTCCTCTACCCGCACAGCATCACCGGCGTGCTGGCCAGCCGGAACCGGGACGTGATCAAGCGGAACATGTCGGCGCTGCCGGCGTACAGCCTGCTGCTCGGGCTGATCGCGCTGCTCGGCTACATGGCCATCGCGGCCGGGGTGAAGCCGCTGCCCGGGGCGACCGCGGGGAGCGTGGACAACAACACCGTGGTGCCGGTCCTGTTCGACCAGCAGTTCCCGGACTGGTTCGCCGGCGTCGCGTACGCGGCCATCGGCATCGGCGCGCTGGTGCCGGCGGCGATCATGTCGATCGCGGCGGCCAACCTGTTCACCCGCAACATCTACAAGGAGTACCTGAAGCGGGACGCCACCCCGGCGCAGGAGGCGAACGTCTCCAAGATCACCTCGCTGGTGGTCAAGGTCGGCGCGGTGGCCTGCATCATCTTCCTCGACCCGCAGTTCTCCATCGACCTCCAGCTGATCGGCGGCGTGATCATCCTGCAGACGCTGCCGGCGGTGGCGCTGGGCCTGTACACCCGCTGGTTCCACCGCACCGCGCTGATCGCCGGCTGGGCGGCCGGCATGGCGCTCGGCATGTGGATGCTCTACCAGATCGGCAACCCGGTGACCGGCAAGAAGCACTTCGCCGGCTCCGCCTTCCCGCTGTCCGAGTTCGGCTTCGACACCAAGAAGACGATCTACGTCGGCATCGTGGCCGTCCTGGTGAACCTGCTGGTCGCGGCGCTGCTCACGCTGGCGCTGCGGGCCGCGAAGGTCGCTGAGGGGGTGGACAACACCACGCCGGACGACTACTTCGCCGACGAGGGCGACCCCCGGGTCACCCCGGGCACCGACCGGGACGCCGACTCGGCCCGCGAGCCGGTGGCATGAGGACCGGCCCGCCCGGGTGCGCCGCTGCGGCGGACGCCCGGGCGGGCCGCTGGCCCGCCGCCTCGCCGCGGTCGGCCGCGCGGCGTCGTGTTCGCGCTCTGCCGCGCGGCGTCGGGTCCGCGCTTCACTGCGTGTAGCGCCGGGTGAGGTGCGGTGAGGCTACGAATCTGATGACGTGAATGGATCGGCCGCTGATCCATCCACGTCATCAGATTCATACTGTCCAACTCCACCCTCGCCTGGTGCGAGGCCAGGGGTGACCCTCCGTGCGGATCGTCCCCGCCGGCGGGATCGCGGGTGCTCAACGCCTGGGTGAGCCGGCGTAGCAGCCCCTGCCTGGGTGTCCCGGCTCAGCGCAGCGCCCGCCAGAGCAGGTGCAGGCCGATCACCGTGCCGAAGGCCACGATCAGCATCTTGAGGAACACCGGCGGCAGCCGGCGGACCAGCCGGGCCCCGGCGTACCCGCCGACCAGCGTGGCCGGCGCGACCACGGCGACCGCCGCCCAGTTGACCGGCCCGAAGAGCGCGAACACCGCCACCGTGGTCAGCCCGACCACCGCCGAGAGCAGGTTCTTGATCGCGGTGACCCGGGCCAGCGTCGCGTCCAGCACCAGGGCCAGGCCGGCGACCAGCATCACCCCCAGTGCGGCGCCGAAGTAGCCGCCGTACACCGCGCCGAGCCCGACCATGGCCTGCACCGTGACGGTACGGCGGCGCGGCGCCAGGTCGCGGGGATGCCCGACCAGCGCGCGCAGCGGATCCTGGAAGGCGAGCACCGCCGTCGCGCCGAGCACCAGGAAGGGTACGACCAGCTCGAACGCCCGGGCCGGGGTGGCCAGCAGCAGCAGGCATCCGGCGATCGTGCCCACCACGGTGGTGGGCACCAGGGCCGCCAGCGAACGCGTCGACGGCAGATCCCGGCGGCTGCCCGCCACGCTGGAGAGGTAACCGGGGCAGACCGAGACCGAGTTGGTGACGTTGGCCGGCACCGGGGGCAGCCCCACCGCGATCAGCGCCGGAAAGGTGATCAGCGAACCGCCTCCGGCCACCGCGTTGACCGTGCCCGCGGCGACACCGGCGGCGAGCAGGAGCGCGGCTTCGGAAAGATCCATGGTGCCCCGAGGCTAGTACGCCCCGCCCCACCGCGCGCGGCCTCACGCCCCGGTCACCCCACCCACCGTCC
>NZ_JBPQTL010000157.1:0-7970 GCF_051386295.1 Micromonospora sp. URMC 105
GACAGCCTCTGACCCCCCGCCCCGACCCCCACAGCGAACGCCACTTACAGCGAAAGAGGGCCCATTCCGGGTGGAATGAGCCCTCTTTCTCGGAAACTGCGGGGCAGCGGGCTGCGCGGGGCAGCGGCTGCGCGGGATGGGTTGGTCAGCTGGGGAGGCTGGCCAGGTGCTGCTTGACCTGGACGATGGAGGGGTTGGTCAGCGCGCTGCCGTCGGCGAAGCGCAGCGTCGGGACCGTCTGGTTGCCGCCGTTGACGCTCATCACGAAGTCGGCCGCCTTCGGGTCCTGCTCGATGTCGACCACCTCGTACCCGATGCCCTCCCGGTCCAGCTGCGACTTGAGCCGGTGGCAGTAGCCGCACCACGAGGTGGAATACATCGTCAACATGGTCGGATCCTCCAAGGGTTCTTCGCTGCACCCGGTCCGGTCAGGCCAGGCTAACGGGTGCAACATCAGCCGGAGCTGAGATGATTCCTCGCTGTGGCGGTTCACTCAGCGTCGGAACTCGTGCTCGCCGGGCTCGACCCGGAGCAGCGCTCTGCGGTGACCGCCCCGGCCGGCCCGGTCTGCATCCTGGCCGGCGCGGGCACCGGCAAGACCCGCGCGGTGACCTCCCGGATCGCCCACCGCACGCTCTCCGGGGAGATATCGCCCCGGCATGTGCTGGCGGTCACCTTCACCGCCCGGGCCGCCGCCGAGATGCGAAGCCGGCTCACCGCGCTCGGGGTACCGGGCGTGCAGGCGCGGACCTTCCACGCCGCCGCGCTGCGCCAGGTGCGCTACTTCGCGCCCCGGCTGCTGGCGGGCCGGGCCATGCCGGAGCTGCTGGACAGCAAGGTGCGGGTGGTCACCCTGGCCGCCGCCAAGGTCGGCCTGCGCGCCGACCGGGCCGCCGCGCGCGACCTCGCCGGTGAGATCGAGTGGGCCAAGTCGTCGCTGGTCGAGCCGGGGGAGTACGTGGTCGCCGCGGCCAAGGCGCTGCGCGAGACGCCGTACGAGCCGGCGAAGGTGGCCGAGGTCTTCGCCGCGTACGAGCGGCTCAAGCGGTCGAACGGCGTGATCGACTTCGAGGACATGCTGCGCGCCGCGGTCTGGGGGATCGAGGAGCACCGGGACGTCGCCGAGCAGGTGCGCGGCCAGTACCGGCACTTCGTGGTCGACGAGTACCAGGACGTCAACCCGTTGCAGCAGCGACTGCTGGACGCCTGGCTCGGCGGCCGGGACGACCTGACCGTGGTGGGCGACGCCAGCCAGACGATCTACACGTTCACCGGGGCCACCTCGTCGTACCTGGTCGACTTTCCGCGCCGGCACCGGGGCGCGACGGTGGTCCGGCTGGTGCGCGACTACCGCTCCACGCCCCAGGTGGTCGGGCTCGCCAACGCGGTGATCTCGCAGGCCCGGGGCGCTGAGGCCCGGCTGCGGCTGGAGCTGCACGGGCAGCGCCCACCCGGCCCCGAGCCGGAGCTGCGGATCTTCACCGACGAGCCGGCCGAGGCCAACGCCGTGGCCGCCCGCTGCCGGACCCTGATCGACGGGGGCACCCCGGCCAGGGAGATCGCGGTGCTGTTCCGCACCAACGCCCAGTCCGAGGCGTACGAGAAGGCGCTGACCGAGGCCGGCGTGCCGTACGTGGTGCAGGGCGCGGAGCGCTTCTTCGAGCGGGTCGAGGTGCGCCAGGCGATGGTCGCGCTGCGGGCGGCCACCCGCTCGATTCCGGGCGAGACCCCGCTGCCGACCGCCGTGGTGGAGGCGCTCGCCGCGGTGGGCTGGGCCGCCGACGCGCCCCCGCCCGGTGGCGCCGCCCGGGAGCGCTGGGAGGCGCTGGCCGCGCTGGTCCAGCTCGCCGAGGAGTACGCGGCGACGCCGGAGGTGCTGCCGATCGGCGAGGCGGGCGCGGTGGAGCGCCCGGTGACCCTGAGCGACTTCAACGAGGAGCTGGCCCGCCGGGCCACCCAGCAGCACGTGCCGACCGTCGACGGGGTGACCCTGGCGTCCCTGCACTCGGCGAAGGGGCTGGAGTGGGACGCGGTCTTCCTGGTCGGGCTCTCCGAGGGCACCCTGCCCACCACGTACGCCCGCACCCCCGAGCAGGTCGAGGAGGAGCGCCGGCTGCTCTACGTCGGCATCACCCGCGCCCGGCAGTGGCTCTGGTTGTCGTACGCCTCGGCGCGCTCGCCGGGCGGGCGGGCCCGGCGCCCGTCGCGGTTCCTGCCGCAGCTGGACCGCTCCGGCGGCGGTGAGCGGGCCGGCGGCAGCGTGGCCAAGCGGACCGCGGCCCGCCGGCCGGCGACCCAGGTGGTCTCCTGCCGGATCTGCGGCGCGACCCTGCTCGCCGGTCCGGACCGGAAGCTGGGCCGCTGCCCGACCTGTCCGTCCGACATCGACGAGGAGCTGTACGAGCGGCTGCGGGACTGGCGGGCCCGGGTGGCCGGCGCGCAGAAGGTTCCGGCGTACGTGGTCTTCACCGACGCCACCCTGACCGCGCTGGCCGAGCGGCGTCCCGGGCGGCCCGAGGAGCTGATCGCGATCGCCGGGATCGGCCCCCGCAAGCTGGGCCTCTACGGCGAGGCGGTGCTGGCCCTGGTGGACGGTGCGGCGGTGGACGACATCGCGCCGGAGAAAACTTTCGAAATCTCGTCGTAAATTCGTTTGCCCTCGCCCCCGGGCGAGGAATAGCCTCATGGCACACCTCGGGAGCGGCGCCATTCCGGCTGCTCACGGGGTGGGAGACCGAGTCGGCACGAGGAACGTGAGGGAGGTGGCACCCGTGGAGATCTTCACCTATGAGCGTCCGGCGGCGATGCCAGCTGCCTGCGCTCCGCTGTCGGTTGTCCGGGTGGCCCTTGCCGCCACGCGACCGTCGGTTCCGCAGGTGCACCAGGTCCAGGCTCAGGCCGAGCTGACCCTGGCCGTTGCGCCGATCGGAGTCGAGGGGACCAGTGGCTTCACGGGCATGGGCATCAATGTCGCCAAGAAGCGCATGGATGTCCGCGGCGTTCCACCTCGAGGTAGACCGGTCTGAATACAGACCACCGGCTCACCTCGAGGCCGCGGAACCCGCTCACCGGGATCCGCGGCCTCAGTTTTTTGCCCGCCGTACGTCGAAAATGCGATCCACGAGATCGAAGTGAGAGAGAGGTGACCGGGCGATGAGTCTGGCGTTGGCCCCCCTCGACGTGAGCGTCGAGATGGAGGCGAACCTGCCCTGCCGGAAGTTCGACCCCGACCTGTGGTTCTCCGACCAGCCCGCCGAGCTGGAGTTGGCCAAGTCGCTCTGCGGGGACTGCCCGCTGCGCGTCGAGTGCCTGGCCGGTGCGGTGGAGCGGGCCGAGCCGTGGGGCGTCTGGGGCGGCGAGATCTTCGAGCGTGGCGCGGTCGTCCCGCGCAAGCGGCCCCGTGGCCGTCCGCGCAAGGAGGACCTCGCCCGCGACGCGGCGCTCCAGGTCGAGGCCGAGGCGCGACTGGCGGCCAGTGGTGTGGCCGCGTCGCGCAGTGCAGTCCGGCTGGCGGCCTGACAACTTCCCGATCCAACCCCCCGCCGGTGTCCCGCACCGGCTGCGAGAAAGCCGAAAACCGATGCTGAACTACCCGAACGGAACCGAGATGCAACTACTTCACGAAGCGTTGTCCCGTGCCCGAATGCGCCAGCCTCAGGCCGGTCGTACCACCACGAGCACTGAGGCAACCCGTTCCGCCCGTACCGTCGCGATGAAGAGCCGGAGCCAGTCGGCTCGCGACCTGGGCGCCCTCTAGATCCGCACCGATACGCCAGGGGCGGTGACCGGACTTCCGGTCACCGCCCCTGGCGGCGTTTCACGCCCCGGCTCAGGGCACCGGCGCGAAGCCGGGCAGCCAGCGTTCCAGGATCCCCCGGTACGGCGCCTTCGCCTCCAGCTGGCACAGCACCCCGATGGACCCCAGCGTCACCCGGTGGATCATCAGGTACGACGGGGGCAGGTTGAGCTGCCGGCTGAGCTGGTAGGTCGGCGACTTCGGGCTGGCCAGGCGGGCCGCCTCGGACCGCAGCCAGGCCCGGGTGAACCGGAACTCCTCGTCGGCGATCGGTGCCAGCATCGGGCGGAGGAAGTCGAGCACCCCCTGGGCGTCGATCGGCTCCGTGGCGCTGACGAAGCCCTCCTTGCGCAGGCCGTCCACCACACCGTCCGCGTCGCCGCGCAGCGCCAGCCCGGCGATCCGGCCGATCGGCTCCGGCGTGCCCTCCGGCATCCGCGCCACCGCACCGAAGTCGATCACGCCGAGCCGGCCGTCGGGCAGCAGCCGGAAGTTGCCCGGGTGCGGGTCGGCGTGCAGCAGGCCGGCCCGGGGCGGCGCGGACAGGTGCAGGGTCGCCATCAGCCGGCCCGCCTCGTCCCGCTGCTCCTCGGTGCCCTCGCGGATGATGTCCGCCAGCGGCGTCCCCTCGATCCACTCGGTGACCAGCACCCGGGGCGAGCTGGAGAGCACGGCCGGGATGAAGATCTCCGGGTCGTCGGCGTACGCGGCGGCGAAGGCCCGCTGCGACTCGGCCTCCAGCTCGTAGTCCAGCTCCTCGGTGACCCGCTCCCGGAGCTCGACCAGCAGCGGTTTGACGTCCAGACCCGGCTGGAGGGCGCGGAACATCCCGCCCAGCCGGGAGAGCTGCTTGAGGTCGGCGAGCAGGGCGTCACCGGCACCCGGGTACTGGATCTTGACGGCCGCGGTCCGCGCCTCGCCGGTCTCCGGGTCCCGCCAGATCGCCTTGTGCACCTGGCCGATGCTCGCCGCCGCGGCCGGGGTGTCGTCGAACTCGACGAACCGGTCCCGCCAGTCCGGCCCGAGCTGCTCGGTGAGCACCTTGTGCACGCTCGCGGCCGGCAGCGGCGGCGCCGACTCCTGGAGCTTGGTCAACGCCTGCCGGTAGGGGGCGGCGATCTCGTCCGGCAGTGCCGCCTCGAAGACCGACAGTGCCTGGCCGAACTTCATCGCCCCGCCCTTGAGCTGCCCGAGGACGCTGAAGAGCTGCTCGGCGGTGCGCTGCTGGATCTCGGCGGAGATGACGTCGGAGGCGAGCCCGGTGACGCGCTTTCCCATGCCGAGGACGGTCCGCCCGGCGAAGCCGAGCGGCAGGGCGGCGAGCTTGGCGGTCCGGGACACGGCCCGGCGCGGGATGTCGGTCACTCGGCCATTGTTACCGACCGGGCGGGCCCGCTGCTGCTGGAGAAGCCGGGCCCGGCCCGGCTTTCCTCCGCCGTGTTCCCTCTGTGCCCGTCCGCCCCGCCGCTCGGCACCCGCGCGTGCTGTCCGCCGGGGCCCCTCGGCGCCGGTCCGAGCCGCCCGCACCGGCCCGTCACCAGCGTCGCCGTCGCCGCCATGCGCCGTCAGCGGAGACGACCGGCGTCGCCGTCGGTGGTCAGTGGCGGCGACCGGCGCAGCTGCAGGAGGGGTGCGGCGGCCAGACCCGGCGCCGGAACCGGCCGGCCGCGCCGATCTCCACCGCGCAGCCGAGCGTCTCCGGGACGCCGCCGTCGAGCTGGGCCAGCACCTCGGCGACCGCGTACCCGACGGCGGCCAGCAGCGTGGCGGCGGCGCACGCCTGGTCGGCCGGGTCCGCCGCGAGCTGGGCGGCGAGCCCGGGCCATCCCGGGTCGCGGTCGGCCCGGTGCAGGTCCAGGCAGTGCAGGCAGGGCCCGACCGGCGGCCGGACCAGCGGCCCGACCACGGGTACGCCCTCGCGCAGGCCGAGCAGCAGGTGCGGCTGGCGGCGCTGCGCGTACCCGGCCGCGAGCAGGGCGGCCGGCCGGTCCGTACCGAGGTGGACCACCAGTTCCACCCGGCCGCGGTGCAGCGGGCGGGTCTGCGTACCGGGAGCGGTCCGGTCGATCGCCGAGCGGAGCGCGGCGGCCAGCGGGCGACCGGTGTCGGAGGCGGCCAGCCCGGTGCCGACCAGGTCGGCGGGGCCGACGGTGCCGCTCAGGTCGGGCGCCACGTGACCCACGCCGGCCTGCGCCAGCGCGACGGCGACCGGGGCGCCGAGCCGGCCGGCGCCGGTCACCACCACCCGGGCGGCCCGTCGGCGGCGCAGCAGCTGCGCCGGGGTGCCGGGCAACGCGGGAGCGACCAGCGCGAGCGCGCCGGCTTCCGCCGCGAGGCGGCTGCGCGCCGGGCCGGCCAGGTCCCGGGGGAGCAGCGTGTGCGCCGGTACGACCAGACCGGCGGCGTACAGCGCGTCGAGCAGTTCGCGGGCCTGCTCCGGGGCGACCCGGCCGGCCGTGGCGTGCGCCAGGACGCCCCGCTCGCTGCGGCTGCCGTCGAGCAGGTCGAGCAGGCGCGCGGCGCGCGGGTCGGCGACCTCGACCAGCACGGCACGGCCCGGGTCGAGCCCGAGTTGCAGGGTGTGCCGGTCGCGCCAGAGCCGGGTCAGGCCGGGCAGCAGCGTCGGGCGGGGCAGGGGCGGGCGGATTCGCGGGGCCGGGCGCGTCAACGGGCTCATGCCAACGGATCGTGACCGAATCCGTGCTGTCCGTCGATCGTTGTCCACAGGTACGCGGCGCTCTGTCCAGCGCTGTCCACAGGATTCAGCGGGATATCCACAACCGCCGGGTAACTCTGTCGCCCACCCGACAGCCTCGACCCAGGCAGGGACGAGACGGGGGGGGGGCGGTCGCCGGCCGCCCCTCCCCCGGAACCCGTACGGGTCAGACCTTGGCCTTGCCCAGGATGCGGTTCACTGTTGTGCCGCACACCGGACACTTGCCCTTGGCCATGTTCATTCCGGTCTTCGAGACCTCGACGCGCCCCTCGAAGTCCCGCTTCTCCTTGCACTTGACGCAGTAACCGTTGTAGGTCTGGGCCTGGTCGGCCACGGTAGCCCTCCTCGTCTCGTCCGCCGGGCGAGCCGGCCCGGCGGGTCTCCCGGCGGCGGGCCCCGCGGGGACCCGGCGCTGGGTCTTGCTCCAGCGGACACCCACGTGACCGCTGGATGGCGGACCCTACCCAGGTCTGGGCGAATCCATGTCAGCTGTGCATCGACACTGTGAGGAAGTCGACGTCGAGAGTGTGCATGCCGAAATAGGCCGGATTAGTGAGTTTGCCGGGGACACGCCGGGGCAACGCCCGCAAATACGCCCTGGCGGGGCCCGAGCGGCGCTGCGGGACGGTGATCACCTACGGTGGGGGTGGATGCGGGTGCCGCGCGGATCCCGGCCACCACGAAGGGTGATCGGGGCGGCCCGACATGGTCATCCACAGATTTTTTCGGGACTCCCCACAACCAACCACCACTTTCCGGGCGCGTGTCGCGGTGTTGACTCTTGCGGACCCCTGGTCAGTACGCATTAGCTTTCCCTCGTGGCAGGAATGCACGGCTGCGCGGCCCGCTGATGGCAGGGGCGCGGAAGCCGGTCGTCGAGGTACGGCGCAGTCAGCGCCGGCGACGCACGGTGTCCGCCTACCGCGACGGGGAACGGGTCGTGGTGTTGATCCCCGACCAGTTCTCCCGCGCGGAGGAGAGCGAGTGGGTCGACCGGATGCTCGCCCGGCTCGCCGCCCGGGAGGGCCGGCTCGCCCGCTCCGACACCGAGCTGCTCGACCGGGCGCAACGGCTGATCAACCTCTATTTCCCCGACCACGGCAGTGACGCCCTGCCCGCCAGCGTCCGCTGGGTCACCAACCAGAACGGCCGGTGGGGATCCTGTACCCCGGCCGACCGGACCATCCGGATCTCGCACCGCCTCCAGGACATGCCGGAGTGGGTGCTCGACTACGTGCTGCTGCACGAGCTGGCGCACCTGATCGTGCCCAGCCACAACGCCCGGTTCTGGGAGCTCGTCGCCCGGTACCCGAAGACCGAACGGGCCCGCGGCTACCTGGAGGGCGTCGCCGCCGCCTCCGGCGTCCCGCTCCCCGGCTGACCCACCCGCCCTGCCCCGCCCCGGCCGGCACGACCAGGGGTCCGGCTCCGGGTTTGGGGGGGGGGGGGGGGGGGGGG
>NZ_JBPQTL010000158.1:0-7853 GCF_051386295.1 Micromonospora sp. URMC 105
CCGGCTCGGTGGCGCCGCTGCGGGCGAGCGCGTCGACGATCCGGTCGGGCAGGTCGGCGCCGCTCGGCGGGGTGGGCGGCCGGACGGTGATGCCGTTGCTGACCCCGCGTACGCCGGTGAGCCGGCCGACCACGCGCCCGGCGGCCCGGCGCTGGTACTCCCACTCGACGCCGCCGCGCAGCGTCACCCAGCCGTCGGTGACGGTCACCGAGAGGTCCTCCACCGGCACGAAGGCGTCCCACTCCAGGGCCCGCTCGGCGGCCCCGGCGATCTCCGTGTCGGTCCGCTGGGCCGACGGGCCGAGCCGTACCGCCAGGTCGTTGGCGACGGCCCGGACCCGGGCCACCCGGTGCGCGGCCCGTTCCGCGGCCCACTTCGCGGCGTAGCTGTCCACCCGCCCGGTCAGGGTCACCACCCCCTCGGCGACGGTGACTCCCACCTCGGCCGGGCTCACCCGGGGTTCCCAGGTCAGCTCGTCGAGCACGTCGGTCTGGATGTCCTGGTCGGTACGCGTGACGGTGGTCGCGCTTGCCATGCGCTCACTCCTCCCGGGATCGGGGCACGGGGCGGGCAGAACCCGCCGACCGCGATCCTGTCGCCGCGCCGGATGAACCGCCGTCACCCGCACCGGGTGACCGGCCGGATGCCGGGCGTCGACAACCGGGGGTCGGCTCGGGCACGATCTGGCGGTCGGCGAGGGGCGGGAGCGATGGACGGGGTACGCCGGGCGGTGCGGGCGCTGTGGCGGGTGGCCCGGCACGAGTGGACCGTGGTGGTGCTCGGGTCGCTGGCGCTGGCCGCCGCGCTGACCTGGCCGACGCTGCGCGACCCGGCCGGCACGATCCCGCAGGACACCGGCGACCCGACGTTGCAGGCGTGGCAGGTGGCCTGGGGCGGGTACGCCCTGCGGACCGACCCCGCGCACCTGTGGCACTCGAACACGTTCTTCCCCGAGCCGTACACCTACGCCTACTCCGACACCCTGCTCGGCTACGCCCCGTTCGCCCTGGTCGGCGAGGGGCCGGTGGCCGCCGTCGTCCGGTACAACCTGCTCTACGTGCTGGTGCACGCGCTGGCCTTCGTCGGGGCGTACGCGCTGTCGCGGCAGTTGGGGGCCGGGCGGGCGGGGTCGGCGGTGGCCGGGGCCGCGTTCGCGTACGCGCCGTGGAAGCTGGCCCAGGCTGGGCACCTGCACGTGCTCAGCGTGGGCGGGGTGGCCCTGGCGCTGGCCATGCTGGCCCGGGGGCACGGCTGGTCGCTGCGGCACGGTCACCGGCCGGACCGGGTCCGCCCGGGCTGGGCGGCGGCGGGCTGGGCGGTCGCCGCCTGGCAGATCACCCTCGGATTCGGCATCGGCCTGCCCTTCGCGTACGTCCTCGTCGGGCTCTGTATCGCCGTGGCGGTGGCGTACGGCGTGACGTGGCGGCGGCGGCGGACGCGGCCGGCGGTCCCGCGCCGGCTCTTCCTGGCCGACCTGGCCGGGGTCACCGGTTTCGCCGGGGTGACCCTGCTGATGGCGGCCCCGTACCTGGAGGTGGTGGCCCGCCACCCGGCCGGCCGGCGGACGGCCGCGCAGGTCGACATGTTCTCCCCGCCGGCCCGTGGCTTCCTGATCGCCCCGCCCGAGTCCTGGCTCTGGGGCGAGCGGCACGGTGCGGCCCGGGCGACGCTCGGCTTCCCGGGGGAGATGACCCTGCTGCCCGGCGTGGTGCTGATCGCGCTGGCCGCGGCCGGGCTGGTCTTCTCGGTCTGGCGGCTGCGGCAGCGGATCGCGTTGGCCGTCGGGGTGCTGGTCAGCCTCGCCCTCGCGGCGGGCACCAGCTTCGGCGGCGACGGCGACCCCGGCTACCTGACGCTGATGCGGCACCTGCCGGGCTGGGACGCCCTGCGCACCCCGGGCCGGCTGGTGCTCTGGACGACGCTGTTGCTGGGCGTGCTGGCCGCCGGGGCGCTGACGGTTCAGGAGCGGTCGCCGGCGGAGGCCGGCCGGGGGGACTGGCGCCGCTGGACGCGGCTGGCGCTGGTGCTGCCGGTGCTGCTGGTGCTGGCGGAGGGGGTGAACCGGACCCCGCACGTGCCGGTGCCGGCGCAGCCGGCGGCGCTGCGCGGCGTCGCGGGGCCGGTGCTGGTGCTGCCGCTGGGCGGGATCCGCGACTACCACGTGATGCTCTGGTCGACCGACGGCTTCCCGCGCACGGTCAACGGGCTCGCCTCGTTCACGCCGGAGAGCCAGCAGCGGATCCGGGATGCCGCGACGAGCTTCCCGGACGCGCCGTCGGTGGCGTACCTGCGGGCCGCCGGGGTGCGCACGGTGGTGCTGCTGCCCGGGTACGCGGCCGGGACGCCCTGGGAGGACGCGGCGGCGCGGCCGGTCGACGGGCTGGGCATCCACCGCGAGCAGGTCGCCGACGGGCTGGTCTACCGGCTCGCTCCGACGAGCTGAGCGCCCTGCGGGGCCGTCGGGTCGGTCCGGGTGGTCGGCCCCCACCCGCGCGACGTGGCGGTGTCCGGAGTTCCGGACACCGCCACGCCTGTCGATCCGCCGGGGGACCGTTCCCCGGGTGTGCCGGCGGTCAGCCGTCGAGGCCGACCGGGGAGTTCGGCCGGTCCACGTCGACGAACTCGATGTCGTCGACCGCCCGGCTGTCCCGGCTGCCGGCGGCGCGCGCGGCGGTACCGGCGGCCCAGCCGATCGCGGCCCCGACCAGCGCCGCGCTGATCAGCAGCGTCCACGGCAGAGCCGGCCGACGCCCGGCGAGCGCGTCGAAGGCGAGCGTGGCACGACGCCGGGCCTCGTCCGCCGCCGAGCCCACCAGGTCTCCGGCATCGGAGAGATGGGCGCCGTCGCGGACCGACCGGGCGGTGTCGCGGACGCTGTCACCGGCGGAACCGACCGCCGAGACCAGCTGCTGCCAGGCCTGGTCGGCGATCCGCTCCGGCTTGCTGCGGCGCTCCAGCAGGTTGCTGCCGAACATGGGTACCTCCTCGGGGTGCCGAAGTCTGCGGCCACTTCGGACGTCGACGTCTGCGGCGCGTCACGGTCCGCCTGTCAGGCAGTGCCCAGCCGCCACGCGCCCCAAACCCGTGGCGCAGGCTCAGCGGACCTGGACCACCGCGACGCCGCGGGCGAAATCGTCGTCGTCGTCATCGTCGTCGTCCCCGCCGCCGAAGCCGCAGGCCAGTACGAGGGCGAGCAGCGCGCCGACACCGGCCAGGCCGAGCAGTCTCTTGAGCATCGATCGTTCCTTCCGTCGTGGTGGAACCCCTCGCCCGCCGACCCTAGGCGGCGCGGGCAACTCCGCCGGCCCGCGGCGCGGCCGGGCGGGCGCGCGGCGAGACCGGGTTCCGGCCGGACTGGACGGGGGCGGCTACGCTGGAGCGGTTGGAGCGGCCGGCCCCGGTCGCTCGTTGGAGTGAACGGGACCAGGAAGAACGCGGGGCAGGGCGGTCCGGTCCGTCCGGTTCCGCGAATTGCTCATCCCGGGGGGTGGCGACCGAGGCCGTCGGAGGAATACTCTCGGTCGCGGCCCGCGTACTGATGAGGCGCCCGTGGACGGGCGAGTGGAGGTGCTCGCGTGAGCCTGTCGATCGTGAAGTCGGTTCTGCCGGGTGGTGTCATCGAGATCGCTCCGCGAGGGGAAATCGACGTCGACACCGCGTACGAGGTGCGTGAGGCGATCGCCGAGGTGCTCGCGAAGGGCCTTCCGTCCCGGATCGAGCTGAACATGCGACTCGTCACCTTCATCGACTCGGTCGGCATCAGCGCGATGGTCGCCGGGTTCCAGACCGCCGAGGTCAGTGGCGTCAAGCTGGTGGTCACCGAGCCCAGCCGGTTCGTCCACCGGCAGCTCTGGGTCACCGGCCTGCTCGGCCTCTTCGGCGCTCCGGAGCCCTACTTCGCCGGCGCCGGGGCCCCGACCCCCGAGGTCCTTCCCGGCGCCTGACCGCCCCCTGGCCCGCCGGCACCGCGCCGTCGTCGTGCGGCGCTGGTCACGCCTGGCCATCGCCCGTCGGCGTGGCGACCGCCATCCGGCGGCGCCGGCACCGCTGCGGCCGCGCTCCGGTCAGCTCGGGTTCCCGCCCAGCCCGGAAAGGTCCACGTCGGCCACCTCGGTGACCGCCCGGACGGCGGTGACGGAGGCGTACCCGTCGGCCAGCAGGGCCAGGTCGGTGCCGGGCTGCACCGCCTGCCCTGGCTCCTCCAGCGAGGTCCGTACGAAACCGTGCCCCGACTCGGCCACCGTCATCTGCACCTGACCGAAGCTGGCCAGGGTGGCCGGGCGTACCCCGCGCAGCCGCCCGTGCGGCACGTCCGGCGCGTTGACGTTGAGCACGCTCTCCACCGGCCCGGCGGTCAGCCGGGGCAGCAGATCCAGCGCCACCCGGGCCGCGGTGTCCCAGTGCCGCTCCGCGTCGCGTACCCGGGCGGCGGCGGAGACCGCGGCGCCGCCGCTGACCGCGGTGGCCTCGCCGACGGAGAGCACGTCCAGCGAGACGGCCATGGCGCGGCAACCGTTGGCGGCGGCGGTGAAGGCCGCCCCCACCGTGCCGGAGTGCAGCACCGCCCGGCCGGCGTTGGCGCCCCGGTTGATCCCGGAGAGCACCACCGTCGGCGGCGGCCCGAAGGCCCCGTGCACGGCGATCAGCACGATGAAGCCGGGCGAGCCGCCCACCCCGTACGCGGGCACCCCGGGCAGCTCCGGCAGCGGATGGTCGCGGACGACCACGTGCCCCTCGCTCTCGACCGCGGTCATCGAGGCGCTGGTGCCGCTCGCCTCCTCCAGCGGGGCGGCCACCACCACGTCCAGGCCGCGCTCGACCGCCGCCCGGGCCAGCGCCAGGATGCCCGGCGCGGCGATCCCGTCGTCGTTGGTCACCAGCACCCGCAGCGTCACCGCTCCACCGCCCGCCCGGCCAGCTCGTCCGGGGTGGTCCGTTCCTGCGGCCGGCTGCCGGCGGGAACCAGGCGGACCCGGTCCACCAGGCCGGTGATGGTGTCCAGCCGGCCGGTGCCGAGGCCGTGCCGGGTGACGTTCAGCGCCCCGGCCGCCGCGCCGGTCCGGATCGCGGTCCGCACGTCGCCGCCCCGGGCCACCACCGCGGCCACTCCGGCGGTCATCGAGTCGCCGGCCCCGCGCGGGTCGGCGGCCTCCAGCCGGGGCATCTCCACCTCGAACACCTCCCCGTCCACCAGCGCCAGCGCCGGCCGGTCGGCCCGGCTCACCACCACGTTCTCCGCGCCGGAGGCGTGCAGGTCGTACATGGCCCGGGTCAGCTCGTCGTCCTCGGCGCCGGCCGAGCGCCCGTCGGCGATCAGCTCCTCGTGGCTGACCTTGAGGAAGAACACCCCGCTGGCCAGCACCGCGGTCAGGTGCTCGCCGGCGAGGTCCACCACCACCCGCCCGCCGTTGGCGCCCAGGTCGGCGGCGAACCGGCGGTACAGCTCGGCCGGGACGAGCGAGGGCTCGTTCGGGCCGCTGAGCACGCTGACCGGGGCGCGCAGCCCCTCACCCAGCGAGAGGTTGTAGAGCTCGTCCAGCTCGTGCCGGCTCAGCGGCGCGCCGGCCACGTCGACGATCTCCTGCCGGGTGCCGTCCCGGCGGTCGTGCACGTAGCCGCCGCTGCCGGAGTCCCGCCGTACCACCCGCAGGTCCACCCCCTCGGTGGCCAGCAGCGGCTCCAGCACCTGGCCGATCTCGCCGCCCAGCGTCGTGCAGAGCACCACCGGCACCCCCAGCGACATGATCATCCGGGCCTGCCAGACGCCCTGCCCACCCGGATGCAGGTGCAGCTCCGGCTGCTCGCTGGGCTGCTCGACGGTCACCGTCAGCCGCGGCGTCGGCGCGAAGACCATCACGTGCCCGCTCATCCGTCGTACCCGTCCATGCCCGCCTCCCGTGGCCGTCGGGGGGCGGGATTCCCCGCCGGGGCACCGTCATGCCGCCCGGCGTTGCCAGCCCGGCCGCGGTACGGGACGATCGGGCGACCGACGAGGGGTGGGAGGGCGGAGTGGTCCGGCGGGAGTCGTTCAGCTACACGGTGCAGGCGCGCTGTTCACGGGCGGACGCGGTGGCGCTGTTGAGCGATCCGGCCCGGCAGGGGGAGCTGCACCCGCTGATCGTCCGGGTGCGCCGGCTGCCCACCCGTCCCGGCGCGCGGGCCAGCTACGCCATCACCGACCGGCTGGAGCTGGGACCGCTGCGTTTCCCGGTCACCTACCAGGCCGACGTCCTGGTGGTCTCCGACGACGAGATCGTCACGGTGGCCCGGCAGCAGCCGGGGACGACGGTGCGCAACCACACCCGGCTCCGTGCCGAGGCCGACCTGCTGCGCATCGACGTGGAGATCACCCTCTCCGCGCCGGCGCCCCTGTTCGGGTACGCGTTCCGCCAGGCCCGGGCCGCGCACCTGGGCCTGGCCAGCCGGCTCGGCGCGGCGCTGGACCGGGAGGCCGACGGGGGCCCGGTGCCGAACTGAACCGCCGACGCCCGCTCAGCGACGGCCGGCGGGCGTGGCCGCCGTCCGGCGGGGCGGCCCGACGGCGCGACGGGTCCGGCCCCACGGCTTCCAGGTGGAGATCACGGCCATGGTGACCAGCAGGGTGGTGGAGACCGCCGGGGCGACCACGACGTCGACGCGCTGGTGTGCGGTGGCGTCCGGTCCGGCCGCGGCGCGCACGTTCGGCGTCAGCGCGAACAGCACCAGGCCGGTCATCACCGTGGTGAGCACCAGCTTTACCACCACCCAGCGCCAGCGCAGCAGCCCCCACGGGGTCAGCAGCGCGCTGGCCACGCCGACCAGCCAGACCAGCACGCTCAGCGGAGCGAAGAGCCAGGTGGCCACCAGCGCCGCCGCCGGGTAGACCACCCCCGGGGCGGCCCCGCGCAGCCCGGCGACGCCGAAGGTGAGCAGCGCGAGGTCGGCGCCGAGCCAGCCCAGCGCGGTCACCAGGTGCAGGGTGAGCAGGGCCTTGCGGGCGTGAGGGGAGAGTCGGCTCATGCCGGAGATGCTCGTCCGGCCGCCGCGGTCCGTCGTGGGCCGGCCGACGACATCGCGCGTACGTCGGTGCGCGTACGGCGGGGCCCGTCCGTGCCGGACGGACCCCGCCGGGCCGGTCTAGTTAACCGACAGGTGCACGTGGTTGGTGTGGTCGCTGGACGGGTCGCCGCCCGCCCCGCTGTACGACTTCCACCCGCTGCTGGGCAGCCAGATCTGCCGGTACCAGATCACGTAGAGCACGCCGAGCCGGTCGGCGTTGCGGATCAGGTACGCGGACAGGTTGTTGCCGTACGTCCGGTCGCCGCCGGTGGCGTCGCCGCCGAAGCCGTTCTTCTGGGCGGCGAAGTCGCAGGCCCGACCCTTGGGATGCTCACCGGCCCCGCTGGGGCGGTAACAGGAGACGTACCGGGTGAAGCCGGCCGCCTGGGCCTGCTTGAGCGCGTTGTGCATGCGCGGGGTGATGCAGCCGTTGGCCGGGGTCGGGTCGTTGACGCTGCACGACTCCGAGGGCCAGGACCCGTCGGGGTTGCGCGGCGCCGGCCGCGCGTTGGCGGTGGAGGTGCCCCGGTTGGTGCCGCCACCGGAGCGGGCGGCGGGCTTGTCGGCGGCGGCCACCACCAGCGCCCGCTCGGCCTGCTCCTTGCGCTTGGCCATCACCGCGACCTGCTTGCGTTCCTCGACGATCTCTCTGTCGAGTGCGGCCCGGGTGCGGTTGGCCTCGTCGCGGGTGCGGATCAGGTTGCGCAGTTCCCGGTCCTCGTTGCTGGCGACGGTCTCCAGCGCCGCCGCGCGGTCCAGGAAGCCCTCCGGGCTGTTGCTGTTGAGCAGCGCCGACACCGGCCCGAGCCGCCCCG
>NZ_JBPQTL010000159.1:0-7431 GCF_051386295.1 Micromonospora sp. URMC 105
ACCCGACACGCCGCAATCGGGGGGTGGCGGGGCGACCGGGGCGGCGGTGGCGCCGGTGGGCGGCGAGGTTCCGATTTGCGGCGTGTCGGGGTGACCAGCCGCCGGGACACCCCGACACGCCGCAAACCGGGTGGGACGGCGAAGGGCCCTCCGCACCGGAGGGGCCCTTCGTGGGCGGTCCGAGGCCGGACCGCCGGGGTGGGGTCAGCTGCCGATCGGGCCGCCGTCCAGCCGCCAGGTGACGACCACGCCCGGCTTGGCGTAGTCACCGTCCGGCCAGGTGGACGCCGGCTTCTCCACGGAGGCGCCGGTGAGCTCACCGGGGTGCTGCACGGCCACGAAGACCGAGCGGTTGTCGCCGGTGATGAACGGGCCGCAGGCCTCGGCGCCGACCGGCACGGTGAGGAACTGCTTCAGCTGCCCCCGCTCCGGGCCCTCGACCGCCGTGGCGAAGAGGCCGTCGTTGCTGCCCAGCGCGTTGCCGTCGGTGGAGATCCAGAGGTTGCCGGTGGCGTCGAAGGCGACGTTGTCCGGGCAGGAGATCGGCGAGACCTTGGTCTTGTCGTACCCGGCGAAGTAGGTCGACGGGTCGCCCGGGTCGCCGGCCACGATCGGCAGCGACCAGGCGAAGGTCTCGGCGGTGTTGTCGCCCCGGTCCTCGACCAGCTCCAGGATCTGGCCGTGCTTGTTCAGGTTGCGCGGGTTGGCCTCGTCGGCCCCCGGCTTGCCCGGCTTGCCCCGGTCGGTGTTGTTGGTCAGCGCCACGTACACCTTGCCGGTGAGCAGGCTCGGCTCGACGTCCTCCGGCCGGTCCATCTTGGTCGCGCCGACCTTGTCGCCGGCGAGCCGGGTGAAGGTGAGCACCTCGGCGGCGGTCATCCCGTCGACGTACGAGCGGTTGCCGCTGACCAGCTTGATCCACCGGCCCCGGCCGTCGAAGGCGCCGTCGGCCGGGAGCTTGCCCGAGCCGTCGATCTCGGCGGCGCTGGTCTGCGCGAACTGCGCCACGTAGAGCGTGCCGGACTCCAGCAGGGTGAGGTTGTGCTTGCGGGCCACCCACGAGTCACCCGGCAGGAACTTCTTGTCGGAGACGAACTTGTAGAGGTAGTCGAAGCGCTCGTCGTCGCCCATGTACGCGACCACGTGCCCGCTCTTCGCCACGATCACGTTGGCGCCCTCGTGCTTGAACCGGCCCAGCGCGGTGTGCTTGCGCGGGCGGCTCTCCGGGTCGTACGGGTCGATCTCGACGATCCACCCGAAGCGGTGCGCCTCGTTGGGGTGCTTCGACAGGTCGAAGCGCTCGTCGGCCCGCTCCCACTTGCGGCTGCCACTGGGATAGCGGGCGGTGGTGGTGATGCCGTAGCGGGCCAGCTTCGGCTTCAGCTCCTCCGGCGCGGCGTCCGCCCCGACGAAGTACTGGTTGAAGTTCTCCTCGCCGGAGAGCACCGTGCCCCACGGGGTGACCCCGCCGGCGCAGTTGTTCAGCGTGCCGACGGCCGTACGACCCTTCGGGTCGGCGGCGGTGCGCAGCCAGGCCGAGCCGGCGGCCGGGCCGGTCAGCTCGAACTTCGTGGCGAGCGCGGTGACCCGCCGGTTGTACGGCCGCCGGCCGCTCGCGACCGGGCGCCACTGCCCGGTGCCGTCGACCCGCTCCAGCTCCACCACGGACATCCCGTGCGCGGCCATCGCGGTGCGCAACTGCTCCACGGTCAGCGCGTCCAGGCCGGTGAAGCCCGGGAACATCAGGTCCTCGTTGGTGTACTCGTGGTTGACCACGAGCAGCGCCCGCCGGCCCCGCCGGTCCAGCGGCAGCACCCCGACGAAGTCGTTGTTGTAGCCGAACTGCTTCGACTGCGCGGCGGCGTTCTGCCCGTGCAGGTCGAACTCCGGGGCGCCGGGCACCACCGGGTCGCCCCAGCGGATGACCACCGCGTGGTCGTACCCGTTGGGGACGACCAGGGTGTCGAGCTGGTTCGGCGGGATCGGCTTGAAGGTCAGCGCGCCGGAACCGGTGCCGGGCTGCGGACGGCCGAAGCCGGTCGCCTCGGGCACCACCGGCGTGCCGGGGGCGGCGGCGGCCGGGGCGGCCCCGGCCAGCGCGCCGGCGGTCGCGCCGCCGAAGCCGAGCACCAGCGCGCCGACCGCGCCGGCCCGGACCACGCCGCGCCGGGACACCTCGGCGGAGACCAGGTCCCCGAAGTACGCGTTGTCGGAGGAGTTGGGCACCGGGTGGTCACAGGCGTTGCCGCACCGGTACAGACACGTCATCGCGTCGCGGCTGCCGTGGCGGGTGGCGCCCAGCAACGGAAGCAGCCGGCGAGGGTTGCTCATTTCAGGAGCCTCCTGGAAGCAAGGTCGGTGGCACGCCGGATCACCCCCGATCGACGTGCGTACCGGCCGGAGGCTGCCAGGGCCCGGTGAGCGGTCGCCGGACTCGGTGTGAACCGGATGTGAACAGCGGTCGCAGGTGAACCGATCGGCGTGACGGCGCGTATCCACGGACGAACGCATTCGCCGCACTCGCCGCGGAGAGCGAGGGGATCACCATCAGCGACCACGACGCCCAACTGCTGCGCGCGCTGCACGACGAGCACGCGGAGGCGCTGTACGCGCACGCGCTCCGGCTGGTCAACGGCGACCGGACGCGGGCCGAGGACCTGGTGCAGGAGACCCTGCTGCGGGCCTGGCGCCACCCCGAGTCGCTCGACCCGCGCCGCGGCTCCGTGCGCGCCTGGCTCTTCACCACCGCGCGGAACCTGGCGATCGACGCGTGGCGTCGCCGGTCCACCCGGGTCGGTGAGGTGTTCACCGACGACCTGCCCGAGCCGCCGGAGGCGGTCGACGAAGCGGAGCGCGCGGTGGAGGCGTGGACCGTCGCCGAGGCCCTGAACCGGCTCAGCCCCACCCACCGGGAGGTGCTGGTCGAGTGCTTCTACCAGGGGCGTTCGGTGGCCGAGGTCGCCGCGCGGCTCGGCGTCCCGCCGGGGACGGTCAAGTCCCGCACCCACTACGCGCTGCGCTCACTACGGTTGGTCCTGGCCGAGATGGGGGTGACCGGATGACCCGCTGCGAGTTCGCGCACGACGACGGCGCGTACGTGCTGGGCGCCCTCGCTCCCGGCGACCGCGCCGCGTACGAGCGGCACCTGGCCGGCTGCGCGGCCTGCCGGGAGGCGGTCGCCGAGATCGCCGTGCTGCCCGGGCTGCTCGGCCGGCTCGACCCGGCCGCGCTGGACGAGTTCCTGCCCCCGCCGCCGGAGCCGAACCGGGTCCCCACGCTGATCGCCGCCGCGCGCGAGCGCCGCCGTCGCGAACGCTCCGGTGCCCGCCGGCGGTACGCGCTCACGGCCCTGGCTGCCGCCGCGCTCGCCCTGGTGGTGGGCGTCGGGGGTGCGGCGGTGCTGCGCCCTCCCGCGCCGCCCGCGCCGACCGTCCAGGCGGTGCGGATGGTCGCCATGCAGCCGGTGGCGGCGAAGGTGCCGGTGCACGCCGAGATCGGGCTGACCGGCACCGACTGGGGTACCGAGGTCACCATGCGCTGCGGGTACGACGCGACCGCCGGCTACGGCAAGGCGTACACGTTCCGGCTGGTGGCGCACGGCCCGGACGGCGCGACGGAGCAGATCGGCTCGTGGCTGGCCGCGCCCGGCGACGACGTGCGCCTCACCGGCGCGACCCGCTTCACCGACGCGGAGCTGGTCCGGCTGGAGCTCGTCCGCGCCGACGGCACCGCCGTCCTCGGCTACGACGTGCGCTGATCCCCGGTCACCGCCCGGCGGCGGTGACCGGGACCGGGGTGCGGGCGGCGGCCCGGGCCCGGCGGGTGTGCCGCACCGCGTCCACCGTGAAGACGATCAGCGCGACCCAGACCAGGGCGAAGCCGGCCAGTCGCGCCGGCGGCATCGGCTCGTGGAAGATCAGCACCCCGCAGCCGAGCTGGAGGATCGGGGCGAGGTACTGCAGCATGCCCAGGCTGGAGAGCGGGAGCCGGTTGGCCGCCCCGGCGAAGAGCAGCAGCGGTACGGCGGTGGCCGCGCCGGCCAGCACCAGCAGCAGGGTGTGCCCGACCGAGACGTGCCCGAAGGTCGAGTCCCCGCCCCGCGCCAGCCACCCCAGGTACGCCACGGCGGGCAGCGCCAGCACCGCCGACTCGACGAAGAGCCCCTCCGCGGCGGGCAGCCCGAGCCGCTTCTTGACCAGGCCGTAGCCGGCGAAGCTGAAGGCCAGCGTCAACGCCAGGTACGGCAGCCGGCCGTAGTCGACGGTGAGCACGACGACGGCTGCCGCGCCGACGCCGAGCGCCGCCCACTGCGCCGGGCGCAGCCGCTCACGCAGCAGGAAGACGCCGAGCAGCACCACGACGAGCGGATTGATGAAGTACCCGAGCGCGGTCTCCACCACCCGGTCGGAGTTGACCCCGTAGATGTAGGTGCCCCAGTTGAGCGCGATCAGCGCGGCCGCGACGGCGATGCCGGCCAGCGTCCGCGGCCGGCGGGCCAGCGCGCGCAGGAAGCCGACGTTGCGCATCGCGGCCAGCAGCAGCGCGACGAAGACCACCGACCAGACGATCCGGTGGGCCAGGATCTCCACCGGCCCGGCCGGGCGCAGCAGCTTCAGGTAGATCGGGAAGAAACCCCAGAGCAGGTACGCGCCGAAGCCGTACAGATAGCCGAGCCGGACCGCGTTCACCCCTCCACCGTAAGGGGCGGGCCGGGTGTCTGTTCCTTTCCGGTGACCTGGTTCACCGGACGGTGGTCCAGTTCCATCCAGCGTCCCGGCTCGACCGGGTGGAAGCCGACCTTCGCGTACACCCCGTGGGCGTCGAGGGTGGCCAGCAGGATCCGGCGCACACCCAGCCCGGCCAGGTGGTCCCGGACGGCGGTGGCCAGCCAGGTGCCCAGCCCGCGACCGCGCTCCTGCGGCGCCACGTAGACGTCGCAGAGCCAGGCGAAGGTGGCCCGGTCCGTGATCACCCGGGCCACCGCCACCTGCTCGCCGCGGGCGTAGACGCCGTAGGGGATCGAGCCGGCGAAGGAGGCCGCCACCGTCTCCCGGCTCCGCCCGAGCGCCCAGTACGCGTCGGTGGAGAGCCAGCGGTACACCCGGTCCAGGTCGATCCGGTCGGGGTCGGTGCTGAGCAGGTAGCCGTCGTCACGGGTCAGGGTGAACACGCCGGCCACGCTAGCCCGGCCCACCCCGCCCCGCGCGAGCCAATTCCCGGTCGCTGGCCGCCGCTCGCGCCCGGGCGTCACGCCTGCGCGCGCCGCCCGGGCGTCGCCGGGGTCAGTCGCGGTCGAGGATGGCGCCGAGGATCCAGGTCACGATGCTGACGAAAAGCGCGCCGAGCACCGCCTCGGGCCAGAAGCTGTCGACGTGGAAGGGCAGCCCGGCCTCGCCGGCGATCCAGCTCGTCAGCAGGAAGAGCAGGCCGTTGACCACCAGCGCGATCAGACCGAGGGTCAGCAGGTAGAAACCGCAGCCGACGGACTTGATGATCGGCTGGAGCACCGCGTTGACCACACCGAAGATCACCGCCACCAGCAGCAGCGTGGTGACCGTCTCGACGGCCGAGTCGGAGTCCAGGGTGATGCCCGGGATGAGCAGCGTCGCCAGCCAGAAGGCGACCGCCGTGGAGCCCAGCCGGATCAGGAGGCCCTTCAGAAAACCCATGGCGGGGATCGTGCCACGCAAGGTCCACCACGGGAACCCTCCCGCGTGCCCCGGCTTCAGCCGCGGGCCGGCCGGCCGATCAGCTGCGACTCGATCGGGGTGGGCGAGAGCAGCGCCCAGCGCAGCGCCCGCCGGTTCACCACCGCCACCATGTCGTCCCGGATCCGGGTCAGCCACTCCGCCGAGCCGCCGAGGCCGAGCGCCGCGCCGGCCAGCGTCGCCTCCCGCTGGTCCAGCGGTTGCAGCACCGCCAGGTCGGCCCGGCCCAGGACGTCCGTGTCGGCCGCGGTCAGCTCGTCCCGCACCACCAGCGTCGCCTGCCAGGCCGGGCCGGGGCCGGGATCGTCGGCCGTCGTGCCCGCGTCGACCACCAGCAGCAGGGGAGACAGCGGTGAACCCGGCGCCCCGGCCGGCGGACGGCCCGGCGGGAGCACCGCGATGCCGCCCCCGGTGCCGCCGACGCCTCGCACGAAGGGCTCCCAGACCCGCGGCCGGCCGGTGCGCACCGCCACCCGGGCCCCCAGCGCCATCGCCCGCAGCACCAGCAGTTGCGCCGCGCGGACCCCGCCGACCAGCACCAGCCGGGTGCCTTCGGCGCGGAACAGGCGCAGCGTCACCGCGCCGCCGTGCCGGTTGGCGCCCACCATCAGACCGGCGTCGCCGAGGGACAGCTCCAGCGGCTCCGGGCCGGGGCCGGGCGGGACCGGGCCGCCGGTCACCGCGAGCGGCAACGTGGCGGCCAGGGCGTCGAGGTGCGCACCGTCGAGCCGGCGTACCTCGCCGCCGGCGTCGGCGACGAGCCGGTGCAGCGCCTGGCCGGCGAGCGCCAGCTCGTCGGGGGTCCGGGCGGTCAGCCGTACCGTCAGCTCGGCCGGCACCGGCGCGGCGTCGGCGCCGGTGCGCGGGCCGGCGCAGAGCGACACGCTGGTCGCCGTGGCCGGCAACGCCAGCAGCCGGGACACCAGCCGCCGGCCCAGGTCCGTGCGCGGGTCGGGCCGGCGGGCCAGCCGGAAGCCGGCCTGCAGGAGGTCGGCGGAGCGCACCGCCGACCAGGTCTCCCGGGTCGGCCGGCCGCCGTCGTGATGAGCCAGTTCCCCGAGTACGCGCAGCGCCGCGTGCTCGCCGAGCGGCCGGGCGCCGACCGGCCCGAGCCGGCGGACGATCCGGCGCACGCTACCGGAGAGGGCCCGCCGCAGCTCCTCGTCCGACCAGCCGTCCACCCGCAGCGCCCGGACGGCGAGCAGCGCCCGTTCCTGACCCGGCAACCGCCCCTCGGTCAGCTGCCGGTACGACGTCCCCACCGTCCCGCCTGCCGTGCCGGGCGCCGGGGCGGGGGCGGCGTGCAGCAGGAGCTGGACCCGCACCGGCGGCTGCTCGGGCGCGGCCGGGGGCAGCAGCGCCGCGGGCCCGGGCAGCGCCCGGGGGCCGTCGCCGAGCAGGTCGCCGGGATCGCCCAGCTCGATCAGCGCGGCCAGCCCGCCGGCGTCGTCGACCACGGCGGCAGGTCCGCCGGCCAGCTCCACCGACCGCACGGCGGCACCGGGGAGCACCAGGTCCAGCAGCGCGGCCGGGCCGGCGGCCGGGGCGAGCAGGCGCCGCCGGGTCACGTACGCCAGGGCGATGCCGAGCCACTCGAACAGCCACCGGCCCCGCCGGCGTATCCAGGCGGTGGCGAGCAGCAGCCCGGCGGCGAACAGGGCGAGCGCGGTCGCCACCACGCCCCGGCCGAGGGCCGCCACCGGCAGTGCCACCGCGACCTGCG
>NZ_JBPQTL010000160.1:0-7339 GCF_051386295.1 Micromonospora sp. URMC 105
GAGCAAGGGTGGGGTGGGGTGGCGGGCGACGGGGGTCAGGCGCGTTCGAAGAGGACCTTGCGGGCCACCGGGTCGGCGGTGGTCAGGCGGACCCGGATGCGCTCGCCGAGGGGGAGCTCGCCGGTGCAGCGGGCGCGTACCGCTGGGGAGTCCAGGGCCACCGTGCCGCCGGGCAGCCGCCCCGGCTTCGACTGCCCGCCGGGCGGGGTGTCCACGTCGAGCACGGCGGCCTCGAAGACCTCCCCCACCCGGTGTTGCAGCAGCACCGCCTCGGCCAGCTCGATGGCGCCCCGGGTCGCCGCGCCGGCCGTCCGGTCGGTCGCCGCCATCACCTCGGGCAGCTTCGGCAGCGCCGCGCGGGCCCAGTCGGGCACCGGCCGCTGCTCGTACAGGGCCAGGCAGACCTCCGTCGCGTACCGGTCGGCCAGCCGGCGCAGCGGGGCCGTGACATGGGCGTACGCCGCCGCGACCCCGCCGTGCTCCGGTTGCTCGGGCAGCTCGCCGTCGAACGCGGTGTACGCGGCGCCGCGCATCAGCTCCGCCGCCTGGTCGACGAAGGCGGCGGCCCGGGGCTGCGAGGCGTCCAACCCGGCGAGCACCTCGCCCACGCTTGCGCCGTCGGGCCACCGCACGCCCAGCGGGGCGGCGGCGGCGCGCAGCCGGGCCACCGCCTCGGGCTTCGGCGGCGGCATCGTACGCAGCAGCCCGATCCGGCCGGCGAGCATGATGTCGGCGGCGGCCATCCCGGTCAGCAGCGAGATCTGCGCGTTGTGGTCCTCCATCGGCACCGGGCCGCGCAGCACCAGCCGCCAGCCGTCGCCGTCGGGCTCGACGTCCTGCTCCGGCAGGGGCAGGTTCACTGCGCCCCGGCGCAGGCCCCGGGCAGTGAGCAGGGCGCCGATCTCCGGCAGCAGGGCGATCGGTTCGGGCAGCCGTCCGGCGTCGGCGCCGGCCTGCACCCCCACGTAGTCGAGCTTGGCCCGGCTGCGGACCCGGGCACGCTCCAGCCCGACGCCGGTCGTCGCGCCGTCGGCGTCGAGGTCGATGGTCCAGACCACCGCCGCCCGGTCGACGTCGGGCAGCAGGCTGGCCGCCCCCTCGCTGAGGGTGTGCGGGTGCAGCGGCACGTTGCCGTCGGGCAGGTAGACGGTCTGCCCGCGTCGCCAGGTCTCCTCCTCCAGCGCGCCGCCGGGGCGTACGTGGGCGGCGACGTCGGCGATGGCGTACCGCACGCGGTAGCCGCCACCGGGCCGTCGGGCGAGATGCATCGCCTGGTCGAGGTCGCGCGAGGTCGCGGGGTCGACCGTGACGAACGGGACGTCGGTACGGTCGGCCGCGGCGGACGGCGGGGTGCCGGCGGCCTCGTCCGCCTCGCGCTGCGCCGCGTCCGGGAAGCCCTCGGGCAGTCCCAGCTCGCGGCGCAGCGCGCCGAAGTCGATACGGGGCGCCACTACGCGTCGGATGACCACGGGTCAATCCTGGCAGTCCGGCGCGTGATCCGCTCTCCGGCGACGCGGCGGCGCGCGCCGTACGGTCAGCCGGTGGCCTTGCGGGCGCGGGACCGGGCGCCGGCGGGCGGGGTGGCCCGGCCGGCTGCCGGACGCGCCGGCACCTTGCGGGCGGTGGTCTTCTTGACGGCGGTGGTCTTCTTCGCCGGCGCCTTCGCCGCCGTCGCCTTGCGGGTGGTGGTCGAGGAGATGGCGGTGGTCTTCCTCGCCGGCGCCTTCTTGGCAGTGGTCTTCGAGGCCGGCGCGGTCCTGGCGGTGGTCTTCTTCGCCGGTGCCTTCTTCGCCGCCGTGGTCTTCTTGGCCGCGCCGCCGGTGGTCTTCTTCGCCGCGCCGGTGGTCTTCTTGACCGCGCCGGTGGCCTTCTTGCCCGTCGAGGTGACCTTGCGGGCGGCGGTCGAGGCCTTCGCGGCCGTGGTCTTCTTCGCCGCGGGCGCGGTCTTCTTCGCGGCAGCCGTGGTCTTCTTCGCGGCGGCCGTGGTCTTCGCGGCGGCCTTCTTGGCGGGGGCCTTCGCCGCCGTCGCCTTCGCGCCTGCCTTCTTGGCCGTGGCCTTGGAGGCGGCGGGGGCCTTTTTCGCCGTGGTCTTCGTCGCGGGGGCCTTCTTCGCGGTGGTCTTCGAGGCCGGGGCCTTCTTCGCGGCGGCCTTCTTCGCGGCGGTCCCGGTGGTGGCCGGGGACCGTCCCGCCCCGGCACCCGCCGCGCTCGCCGCCGCCTTGCCGGCCGGCGCCTTCCGGGCCGCTGCGGTGGTGGTGGTGATGGACCGGCGTGCCGCGGTGCTGCGGGTGGCGCCCGCGGTGCGCGCCGTGGCGGCGGACTTCCTGGCGGCCGGGCGGGTGGTGGCCTGTTGTGCTTCGGCCATCTCGGTTCCCTCCTTGGGGACATGCGCTCGCGTGCCCCCGGTGCGGAGGCACGGAGTTCCTCGACACGGGCCGTCCCGCGCCGTTTAGCTGCCCTCCCCGGCCCAGCGGGCGTCCTCGGCCTCCCACGCTTCGTTGCGCTCCCGCACCGTCTGCAGGGCGTTCTCCGCGTCGGCGGACGAGGGGTACGGTCCGAGAACGTGCTTCGCAGGGCACACGTCGGCATCGGTCTCGACCCGGTGGTGTCGGGTGCACCAGTAGTAGCGCCCACCACTTCCGCTGTCGTTCATGAGATCACTGTGCACCGGGAGCAGCCCGGCCGCCACCGGATCGCGCAAATAGTCGCGACGACCTCCACAGTAGACGTGCTGGTAGGGGCCACGGGGCCGAATCCGGGAAGCGGTAGCGGGGCCGACGGGGCAGCCGGAAGGGCGGTCGGTGGCGGAGAATCCCCCGGTGCGTTTCGGGGGCAGAACATCGGCACGGGTACGCCGCAGCCTGCTCGCCGTGGCCGTGGTCACGGTGCTGGCCGTGACGGCGGTGGCGATCGCGGCACCGCTGCTGCGGGACCGGTCGCAGCAGCGACTGGAGCGGCGGGCCGACCGCGAGGTGACCGCCATCGCGCAGCGGACGCGGGGCGAGCTGCTGGCCGACCCGGCGGCCGGGGAGGCGGCCCTGCGCAGCGCCGCGGACCGGGTGGACGGCGTGCAGGTGCTGACCGTGGAGGGCGGCGGGCAGCGCCGGGAGACCGGCGTGCGCCTGGTCTTCCGGGTACGCGTGGCGAAGACCGCCGCCAGCGTCTTCGGCTGGCAGCAGGCCACCGTCGAGCGGTGCTTCGCGCAACGGGTACGCCCCGGCGCCGGCCCGGCGGCGCTGGAGCGGGTGCCCTGCCCGGCCTGACCGGTCCGGCGGGACGGCGGGGCCTGGCCGGGCGCGGCGGCATCGTCGGCCCGCAGCGGCGCGGTGGCGGCGGCGGTTAGGGTCGCCGGATGGGCGTACCGGACTACATCCGGCGGATGCGCGAGCACGTCGGCCACGACCTGCTGTGGCTGCCGAGCGTCAGCGCGGTGGTCCGCAACGACGACGGCGAGCTGCTGCTGGCATGCCGCTCCGACGACGGCCGCTGGTCGGTGGTCAGCGGCGTCGTCGAGCCGGGCGAGCAGCCGGCCACCGCCGTGGTGCGCGAGGTCGAGGAGGAGACCGGCCTGCGCGTCGAGCCGGTACGCCTCAGCAGCGTCGTCTCGCACCCGCACACCTATCCCAACGGTGACCGCTGCGAGTACCTCAACCTCGGCTTCCACTGCCGACTGGTCTCCGGCACCGCCCGCGTCAACGACGACGAGTCGATCGCGGTGCAGTGGTTCCCGCCGGACCGGCTGCCCGAACTGGACGCGCACGCCCGGCTGGTGATCGCGCGGGCGCTCGCCGAGGACCCGGCCGTCTGGTACCTGCCCGCCGGCGCGACCTGGGACGAGTTCTCCGCCGCACGCTGACCCGGCAGACGGGGCGGTCCGTGCGGGGTCAGGCCGTGGCCCGCGCCGCCGCCTGCGCCGCGGGTTCCCCCCGGGCCGTCCGGATCGCCCAGGTGAGCGCGTACGGGGTGCACGCCAGGTAGAAGTTGGGCTCGGCCAGCACGAGGTCGGTGATGAGAAACCGTTCCCAGTCGGTCGGCCGGGGGAAGCCGAACGACCAGTCCGTCCAGCAGGTGAGCAGCCAGAGCGGAGCGGAGATCCGGTCGACGCCCTCCGGCGGCGACTCGGTGACCGGCTGTCCCGGGTCGATCGGCGGGATGCCGTCGACCACGGTGGCCACCACCGCGACGTCGGCGGCGGCGAAGGCCACGAGCACGCCGACCGTCCAGGCGAGCCGGAGCCGTCCCCGCCGGGCCAGGGCCGCCGCGGCCCAGAGCGCCAGGGTCAGCCCCGCCAGCCAGATCAGCAGGCTGGGCAGGACGCGGGCGAGTTCCCGCTCGTCGTGGAGCAGGGCGAGCTCGGCCGGCACGACGGTGATCGCGACGGCGAGCGCGACGCCGACCGCGGTGGCCGCCGGCCCCACCCGTACGCCGTTCCGGGCCGCCCGGGCCACCCTCAGGGCGAGCAGCACTCCGAGCCCGGCGCAGAGCGCCGAGAAGAGCGGCAGTTGCAGCCGTTGCGCCCACCCGAACCGCAGCTCCAGCGCCCCGCGCACGGCGGCCGTGGCGAACAGGGCGACCGCCACGATCGCCACGCAGGCGGGCGGGGCGAGCAGCAACGCGGCGGCCGTCCGCCGTACCTGCCGTCGCCACACGGTCCGGTCGACCAGCGGAGCGGCGGCGCGGCTGGTCGCCAGGCTGGCGGCGAAGCGCAGCATCCGGACCCGCTGCCCGGCCTCGGCGAGGACGTGCAGCTCGGCGGTCCACTCCCGGTGCAGGTCGTCGCGGAGCGCCACGGGCCAGCGCCGGGCGGCCGCGCGGAGCAGCGCCTCCGCCACCCGCCGGGTCACCATGCCGGTGCCCCGGCCGGGCCGCCCAGGGCGGGACCGGTCTTCGGGGCGAGGGCGCGCAACTCGGCGAGTGCCTGCCGGGCGGCGGTCACCCCCTCGGCGGTGAGCCGGTAGTAGCGCCGGGCCGGCCGTCCGGCGGCGGCCGGGTCGACCTCCTCCCAGTCGGCGGCGAGCCAGCCGGCGTCCTGGAGGCGGTGCAGCACCGGGTAGAGGGTGCCGCTGGGCAGGCCGGTGGCCTTCATCAGGTCGAGGCCGTAACGCGCTGCGTCGGGCTCGGGGAGCAGCGCCGCCAGCACCTTGGCCACCGGAATGGTCATCCGCATGCGGGCACTATATCTGTTCTCTACATAGGGTGCTGTCCCCCGTTTCCGGCGGTCGCCGCCCTTGCTGCGTCGGCGGCCTCGGCGGGTCAGGAGTCCGCCCCGGAGACTGCCGCCCGCAGCCGCTCCAGTTCCGGCGCGGTGCCGATCGCCGACCTGTGCTCCGGATGCTCGACGTAGTGGCGGACGGTGGCGGCGAGGAAGGCCCGGTCCACGTGCAGCGGCCCGACCGCCAGCTGTCGCGGCACCGGACGGCCCGCCGGCGACGTCGGCTGTTCGGAGAGGACGAGCGCCGCGAAGACCTTCCCGGCCGGCGCGGGCGGCCCGCCGGGGAGCAGCCGGTCCCACCGGACGGTCCTGCCCTTTCCCACGCCCCGCAGCGTCATCCCGGATTCGTCGAGGATCAGGCGGGGCCGGTCGTCCCAGAGCACCAGCATCACGGCCACCAGGACGGCCACCACCGCGAGCACGCTCCACACCAGGGCGTCGCCCGACTCGAAGAACCGGACCCGGTCCTCCCCCGGCACCCGCTCGGTGATCAGCACACCGCCCGCCAGCCAGCCGCGCCGATCGCCCACGGACCGCTCCAGGCCGGCGCGGCCGGCGCCGTGAAACGCCGATTGACGGGGTCGAGCCGGTAGGTTGCCGGACGACGGCGGGCCGCGCGGGTGAAGAGCAGGTAGCCCGCCACCGGAACCAGCATGCTGCCGGCGGTGCCCGCCGCCCAGGCGAGCAGGGCCGCGGCATCGGAGTCGATCCGCCAGGTGAGCGGCTTCAGCCAGAACTCGATGCCGACCCGCAGCAGGATCGCGGCCAGGGCGAAGGGCAGGGCGATCAGGCGTGCCGTACGGGGGGTCACCGGCGGGAGTCTAGGCAGGCCGGTCAAGGATGGCGGCCCCCGTCAGGCGTCGGTGCGCAGGCGCGCGTGCAGGTGCATGTCGTGCCAGCCGTCGGCGTGCCAACCCTCGCCGCGCTTCGTACCCTCGGCGGGAAAGCCGGCCCGCCCCGCCACCCGGCAGGACGCCTCGTTGGCCGTGGAATGGCACAGCTCGACCCGGTGCAACCGGAGGGTGTCGAAGCACCAGGCGGTCACCGCGGCGAGCGCCCGCGGGGCGACCCGACGGCCCCGCGCGGCCGGCAGCACCCAGTACGACACCTCGGCCAGGCCCTCGGCGAGGACGAGCCGGCGCAGGCTGACCTGCCCGACGACCACCCCGGCGTCGCAGACCGCCCACCCAGCGCCGGTCTCCGCCCGCCACCGGCCCGGCCAGGCGGCGATCCAGTCGGTGGCCTCGTCGTCGGTCATCGACCGGCAGTGCCAGCGCCGGATCGCGGCGTCGGCGTACGCGGCCACCACCACCGGGCGGTCCGCCGGCAGCCAGGGACGCAGGTGTACGCCGTCGGCGGGCAGCTCCGGCTGCGTCAGCGCGGCCATCGATCCGGGCGGTACGGCGGGAGCGACGAGCATCGGCACGCATGGACTGTAGGCGGGGCGGGCCCGCCTCAGGGGGCGGGCGCCCGCCAGCCGCCGTTCGCTCCGGAAAAGGAGCAGGTCAGCTACCACGTGAGGGCAGCTGACCTGGTGGGCGACGGACGAGTCGACCTGTACGCCGGATTCTGTGCGCGGCGCGTACCCCTCGCGGGGTACGTGCCGGCGGCGGCCATCCATCTCGGCCTGCCGTCGCCGACAGGCTCGTGCGGCCTACCCGCAGACATCGGGCGGGCAACCCTCAAGCGTCTGCGCCGGGTCGTCATCTTGCGATGACGGCCCTTTCTTGGCCTTGCTCCGGGTGGGGTTTACCGAGCCACCCCGGTCACCCGGGGTGCTGGTGGGCTCTTACCCCACCGTTTCACCCTTACCGACCCGATGGGCCGGCGGTCTGTTTTCTGTGGCACTGTCCCGCGGGTCACCCCGGGTTGCCGTTAACAACCACCCTGCCCTGTGGAGTCCGGACGTTCCTCGGCGGCGGGCCGGAGCCCGCCGACGCGACCGCCCGGTCGACTCGTCCGTCGCGCCCTCATCCTAACGACGCGGCACCCTGGCCCATTTCCGACCCGGGACGCCGCCCGAGCGCGCCTGCTCTCCGGTTTGCGGCGAGTCGGGGTGTCCGGCCGCCGGGATGCCCCGACCCGCCGCAAACCGGGGGCGCACCGCTGGGAGGCGCCCCCGGGGGC
>NZ_JBPQTL010000161.1:0-7315 GCF_051386295.1 Micromonospora sp. URMC 105
GCGCCGGAGGGCGGGCCGTCGGGCTGCGGGCCCCGGGCCGGGGTGGGGCCGTCGGGGCGGCCACCGGAGGTCGGCCGCGGGCCGTCCGGCCGGGCGGTGCCGGGCGTCGGCGCGACCGCGCCGGGGCGGGCCGCTCCCCGGGCCGGACCCGGCTGACCGGGTACGCCCTCGCGGGGCGGAACGGGTGGCTCGGCGCCCGGCCGGGCCCGACCCGCCGCGGGGCCACCGCGACGGCCCGGGGCCGGCGGCACGGCACCGGTGCGGCCGGAGCCGGCGGAGCGGTCGACGGCCAGCTGCGCCGGGTCGGTGTGCGAGGTGCGGCCCGCCTGACGCAGCCAGTCCGCCGGTCGTTCCGGCCGGTCGCCGCGGGGTGCGCCGCCCGGTGGGGTCGCCCGGCGCCCGGTACCGGATTCGTCGGGATCGGTCCCGGCGCGCGACCGGCGTCGGCCGTCGGCGGGCAGCGGGCCGGACGGGGTGGCGCCGGCGCCCGACACCGGGGCGGTCGGCAGCACGGGCGGAGCGTTGCCGGTCAGCGGCACCACGGGCTGGTCCGGTTCGGCGGCGCGCCGTCGACCGGTGGGCCGGTCCGGGGCGGCCCCACGGCCGCCCCGACGCGCGATGGCACCAGTGTCCTCGCCGCCGGCCGGGTCGGCCGCCCGGCGACCCCGCGGGGCACCCGCCTGCGGGGCACCCGGGTCGGGCAGGGCTCCGCCGCTCACCGGTGCCTGGGCGGGGCGCGGGCCGCCGCTGACCGGGTTCGGTGCGGCCGGGTCCGGCGGGAAGGCCGGTCCGCGCCGCGCCGGGTCGGCGGCGTCCGCCGGGCGGCGCGCGCCGTCCCGGGGCACGGTCCGGCGCCCGGAGGCGCCGGCGGCCCGGGGGGCGGGCGGTGCCGGGTCCCCGCCGGGAGCCGGCCAGCCGGCGGGCGGTTGCCCGGCGCCGCCGGGTCGGGGTGCCTGGGCCCGGGCCGCGGTGCCGTCCCCGGCGCCGGGCGTGCCCGGAGCATCCGGGCGGGGTCGGTCCCCCGGCGGGCGGTCGGGGCCGCGCTGCCCCGGGCCGGGGGTGGCCGCCGGGCCGGGCCAGGCGCCCTCGCCCGGCCGGGGACGTTGTTCGGGGGCGGCGGGCCAGCCGCCGCGTACCGGTGGGGTGGCCTGCGGAGCACCGGCGCGTCCGGGCGGGGGGGCGTCACCACGGGACGGACGCGGGCCCTGCGGGCCCGGACCGGCGACCGGGCCGGGACGCGACGGTCCGGCCTCGGGGCGCGGGCCGCCCGGTCCGGGGCCGCCGGGCGCAGGCGGAGGCTGGGTGCGCGGACCGGCCGCCCGGCCGGGTGGCGGCACGTCGGCCCGGGGCGCGTCGGCGCGGGGCCCGGCGGCAGGCGGCCGGGCGGCGGGCGGCGGACCGTCCGAGCGGGGCGCGGCCGGCGCCGGACGGGGACCGGTGGGCGGCGCGGCCGGACCACGGCCGCCGGGGGGCGCGGGCGGCGTCGGCCGGGACGGCTCACCGTCCGGGCCGAGCTCGGCCCGCTGCTGCTTGGCGGTACGCAGATCGTCGATCCAGCCGAACTCCTCGCCGACCGGCTCCGGCGCCGGCTCCTCGGCCCGCCCCCGGCCCCAGCGGCGTCCCTTGGCGCGGGAGTCGCGCCGCTCGTCGGGACCGTCCTCCGGTCGCTCCCCACCACGCGATGTCACTGCTGACCCTCCCCGACGACGGTCGCGCCGTCCTCATCCGCCCCACCGGCGTGCCCCACGCCCGACGGGTGGCGGCCGTTCACCGCCACCGGCGTCGAATCCTCGGGGCGCGACGCCGGGGCGGACAGCCCCCGGACGATCCGGCGCAGCAGCGGCAGCCGGGCGGCCACCGACCGCTCCGCACCGTGCCCGCTGGGCCGGTAGTAGTCGGTCCCGACGAGATCGTCGGGAGCGTACTGCTGGGTGACCACCCCGCGCTGGTCGTCGTGCGGGTAGCGGTATCCCGTGCCGTGCCCGAGGCCGCGCGCGCCGGCGTAGTGGGCGTCGCGCAGCCCGCGCGGCACCGCGCCGCCCCGGCCGGCCCGCACGTCGGCGATGGCCGCGCCGATCGCGGTGGTGGCCGAGTTCGACTTCGGGGCGGTGGCCAGGTGGATGACCGCCTGGGCCAGGTTGAGCTGGGCCTCGGGCAGGCCGACGTACTCGACGGCGTGGGCCGCGGCGGTGGCCACCCCCAGCGCGGTCGGGTCGGCCATCCCGACGTCCTCGCTGGCGAAGATCACCAACCGGCGGGCGATGAACCGGGCGTCCTCGCCGGCGACCAGCATCCGGGCCAGCCAGTGCAGCGCCGCGTCCACGTCCGAGCCCCGCATGCTCTTGATGAAGGCGCTGGTCACGTCGTAGTGGGCGTCGCCGTCGCGGTCGTAGCGCACGGCCGCCACGTCGACCGCCTGCTCGGTGGTGGCGAGATCGATCCGGCCGGCGCCGGTGGCCACCGCCGAGGCGGCGGCGGCCTCCAGGGCGGTCAGCGCCTTGCGGACGTCGCCGCCGGCGAGGCGTACCAGATGGTCCTCGGCCTCGGCCTCGAGGGTGAGCGCGCCACCCAGGCCGCGCTGGTCGGTGACCGCGCGGCGCAACAGGCCGCGCACGGCCGCGTCGTCCAGCGGCTGGAGGGTGAGCAGCACGCAGCGCGACAGCAGGGGGGAGATGACCGAGAAGTACGGGTTCTCCGTGGTCGCCGCCAGCAGCGTGACCGTGCGGTCCTCGACCGCGGCGAGCAGCGAGTCCTGCTGGGTCTTGCTGAACCGGTGCACCTCGTCGATGAAGAGCACGGTCTGCGGCCCGCCTGCGCGGCGCTGCCGGCGGGCGGTGTCGATGACCGCCCGGACGTCCTTGACCCCGGCGGAGAGCGCCGACATGGCGACGAACCGGCGGTCGGTGGCCCGGGCGACCAGATGGGCGATGGTGGTCTTGCCGCTGCCCGGCGGGCCCCACAGGATGACCGACATCGGGGCCCCGCCGCCGACCAGCTGACGCAGCGGCGCACCGGGCGCGAGCAGGTGCTCCTGCCCGACCAGCTCGTCGAGCCTCGCCGGACGCATCCGGACGGGCAGGGGCGAATCCTCCCCGACCGCCGTGAAGCCGTCGACACCGCTCGGACCCGCGGGGGCGCTGGGCGCCGCGGCGGGTTCACCGAGGGAGAAGAGGGCGTCGGAGTCCATCACGGAAGACAGTACCGGGGGCGGTCCGCGACGCCGGAATCGCGCCGGGGACCGCGCCCGTCCTGATCCGTTGCGGTCAGCCGCGACCCGGCCGGCGGCCCCGGTACCAGCGACCGCCGCCGCCGCCGCGCGGGCTGCTGCCGACCCCGGCGAGGTAGAGGGAGAGCAGCAGCAGGCCGATGAGCACGAGGGTGTTCCAGTTGAACAGGTCAGGCGCGCCGAAGTTCGTGTTGAGCAGATCGATCAGCAGCGCGAAGCCGAATACGATCGCAGCGAGAATGGCGAGCATGGTCGTCCTCCGGTGGGGGTTCCCAGTAGGTCGGCCCGGGATGTACCCAATCGGTCGGCCCGTCAATCTCCACCGTGGAGTCGGCCGGCTGCGCCGGGGCGTTCTACCCTGACCGAGTGATCATGGCCGACCAGGAGTTGACCGACCGGGCGGCCCTGCTCGCCGCCACCGACCAGCACCCGTACGTGCGGCACACGCTCCGGCCGGGTGAAGAGCCGCGCGGCTGGCGGCGCGACGGGACGGTGGCCTGGCTGCTGCCGCCCGGGGCGCGGCCGGCGGGTGGCGCGCTCGGGGCGGCGGGGCCGGCGCTGGACGTCTTCGCCGACCTCGCCGCCGGCGGGGTCGTCGGCCCCGGGCAGTGGCTGAACCTGCCCCGGACCAGCCCGGAGACGCTCGCCGGCTGGCTGCCCGTGGCCCGTCACGACCAGTGGGACTTCCTCTGGACCAGCACGGTCCCGCCTCGGCAACCGGAAGAGGACCGGGTGGTACGCCTCGACGAGGCCGACCAGCCGGCCCTGAGCGCGCTGATCGAGACGTCCTTCCCCACCACCACCTCGCGCCCCGGCGACTCGGGAATCGTCGCCTGGTACGGCATCCGCGACGGCGACCGGCTCGTCGCCTGCGGCGCGGACCGCAGTCGCGGTGACGTCGGCTTCCTGGCCGGGCTGACCGTGGCCGCCGACCGGCGGGGCCGGGGTCTCGGCGCCGCCCTGACCATCGGGATGACCCGGGCGCTGGCGGCCCGGTACGACCACGTCGCGCTCGGCGTCTACACCCACAACGAGGGGGCGGCCCGGCTCTACCGGCGGCTCGGCTTCACCGGCACGCTCGCCCGCAGCTCGGTGCAGCTGGCCTGAGCGCCGACCGGTCCGCCGGCCCGCACCCCGGCTGCCGTGCCGCCGGCGCTGCGCGAGGCAGGGCGGATCCTCGCCCGTCGGCGGGACACCCCGGCGGCATCACCATGCCGCTGAGGTGTCCCGCTCGTGGCGGGGTGCGCCCTGATCCGGGCGGCCGCGACCCGGGCCGCAGCCGCGTCGACCGGTCAGCGGGCGGGAGCCGCTTCGGCGGCGCCCGCGCCGGGGCCGGTGGCCGGGACGGCCGCACCGGGCTCGGCGACCACATCGGAATCCGCTGACGGGCCGCGCCCGGCCGCGCGCCCGGCCCGCCAGGCCGGCAGGTAGAGCGGGGCGGCCATGGCCAGCACCGCCGCGCCCACCAGCATCGCCGTGGTGACACTGCTGGTGTCGGCGATCGCGGTGAGCAGCACCGCGCCGAGCGCGAAGCCGGGCTGCCCCATCATCGAGTTCAGCGAGAGCACGCTGGTCCGGTACGGCCCCTCGACCTGACGGTGCAGCAGGCCGGCGTGCAGCGGGTTGGCCGCGCCGTGCACGGTGTAGCAGGTCAGATAGGCGACCAGCACCCCGACCGGACCGGCGAGCAGCCCCATCCCGATCACGGTCCCGGCCTGGACGAGGAGCATCAGCGCGGCGCTCGGCGCGGCGCCCAGCCGGCGCAGCAGCAGCGGGGTCAGCGCCGCGCCCGCCGCGGAGGCGAGCCAGGCCGCCGAGTTGGCCGGCCCGAGCAGCGTCGCCGCCTGCTCGGCGCCGCCCGCCACCTCGCCGAGGCGGACCGGGAGCAGCGACTCGAAGGTGACCATGCCGAAGCCCCAGAACAGCTCGACGGCGACCAGGGCGAGCAGCACCCGGGAGCGGCGCAGCAGGCCCAGGGCCTGCCCCACCATCCGGGGCGCCTCGACGACCGAGGCACGCAGCGCGCCTGCGCCCCGGGCGGGGCGGGTCTCGACCAGCAGCGTCAGCAGGGCGATCAGGCCCACCGCCTGCAGGGCGATGGCGACCAGCACGGGCAGGGTGAGCGCGCTGACCGGGCCGAGCGGGCCGAGGGCGACCAGAGCGCTGCTGAGCAGCGCGCCGACGGCGATGGCGACGCCGGCGACGGTGCCGGCGTAGCCGAGACCGGGCTCGTACTCGGCCTTCGGGTCGGCGGCGAGGCTGGCGTCGACGTACCAGGACTCCAGGGGGCCGCTGTCGAGCGCCCGGAAGACGCCCTGCAGGGCCCAGACCAGGAAGAACAGCGCGACGGAGTCGGCCACCGCGAAGAGCCCGAGGGAGAGCAGGCTCACCGTCCAGGCGATGGCGAGAACCGGCTTGCGGCCGAGGGCGTCGGCCAGGCCGCCGGTGGGCAGCTCCAGCGCGAGCACCACCAGCGCCTGCGCGGTGGAGACCAGGCCGATCTCCGACAGCGACAGGCCGCGCTCCTGCATCAGCAGGATCATCACGGGGATCATCAGGCCGGTGGGCAGCCACCGCAGGCCGTAGAGGGAGAGATAGCGGAACCGGATCTGGCGTACGGACAGGGCGCTCACCGCCGGCCCTCCAGCATCGGGTAGCCGGCGAGGAAGACGTGCACCGGCTCGGCGCCCGGCTCGGCCCGGTCCGCCTCGTCGTGGTACCGCTCCAGCACCTGCCACACCTCGTTCTTGAGCGCCTCCATCCGGTGCGCCGGAATGGTCAGGAAGATGTCGCCCATGCCGAAGGCGTCCCGCCAGGCCGGCGACCACTCGTGCTCGACGGCCAGCCAGCGCTCGGCCCGCTCGACCAGCAGGCGCACCTGGTCGCCGTGAATCCACTGGATGGCCGCCCGGGCGTCGGGGTCGTCGTCGAAGTCGGTCGGCTCCCAGCTGGTCACGTCGTGCGCGGCCTGCCACCAGCGCTGCCGGCCGCTGCCCCGGTCGGGATCCTCGACCACCAGGCCGACCTCGGCGAGCTGGCGCAGGTGGTAGCTGGTCGCGCCGGTGTTGGTGTCGAGCAGCTCGGCCAGCGCGGTGGCGGTGGCGGGCCCGTTGGTGCGCAGCGCGCCGAGCAGGCGCATCCGCAGCGGGTGCGCCAGCACCCGGACCTGCCGGTGGTCGAGCCGGACCTCACGCGGCGTGGCCTTCTCGTCGTTCCCCATGGTTGCACGATATCTGTGCACACTTTCTCTGCACAAGAGTTGTGCAGAGAAAGTGTGCGTGGAACTGGGCCCGAGGTCAGGCCCCGAGGAGTTCGGTGACGCCGCGCAGCCGGGTCCGCAGCAGCGCGGCGGCGCGCGAGGAGTCCAGCCGGACCTCCGTGGGGCGGACCACTCCGGCCGCCGCGCCCGTGGTGGTCTTCAACCCGGCCGGGTCCAGCCCGAACCGGCGCGCGACCAGCAGCCCGAGATCGGCCCGGCTGACCGCCTCCGGGCCGGCGACGTTGAGCGGGCCGGCGTGGTCGCCGTCGACCAGTTCCAGGACGGCGTCGGCCAGGTCGGTGACGTCGATCGGGCAGCGCAGCTCGTCGGTGAAGAGGGTGGCCCGGCCGGCGAGGGCGTCGCGGCAGAGCTGGATCTGCTTGCTCCCCTCCCCCACGATCAGCGAGGTCCGCACCAGCACGGCGCTCGGGTCGATCGCCCGCACCGCGGTCTCCGCCGCCGCCTTCGCCGCCCCGTACGGGTGGATCGGCGTGGGCGGGTCGTCGTCCAGGTAGGGCGTCGGGCGCCCGGCGTGCAGCGCGTCGCTGGACAGGTGCACCAGCCGCGCCCCGGCCTCGGCCGCCGCGTACGCGATGTGCGCCGCGCCGTCGGCGGTGACCGCCCAGTCGTCGTTGCGGTACGGGGTCCCGACCACGGCGGCCGGCCGCACCGCCGCAACCAGCTCGCGCACGGCGGCTCGGTCGGTCACGTCCAACCGCCGCGCGTCGACGCCCGGCACACCCACCGCACCTGAGTGGAACGTCCCCACCACCCGCCGCCCACCCGCGAGCGCGCGCCGGCACACCTCCCGGCCCAGAAACCCACTCGCC
>NZ_JBPQTL010000162.1:0-7015 GCF_051386295.1 Micromonospora sp. URMC 105
CTGGTTAGCTACGTTCGGAAGGGATAACCGCTGAAAGCATCTAAGCGGGAAGCTCGCTTCAAGATGAGGTATCCCACTACCCTTCGGGGTGGGTAAGGCCCCCAGCTAGACGACTGGGTTGATAGGCCGGAAATGTAAGCCCGGTAACGGGTTCAGTTGACCGGTACTAATAGGCCGAGGACTTGACTACAAAGCTGCTACGCGTCCACTGTGCAACTCCCGACAAACGAACGACAGACCAACAATGTTGGTGTTGTTTGACATGTCGATAGAGTTACGGCGGTCATGGCGGAGGGGAAACGCCCGGTAACATTCCGAACCCGGAAGCTAAGCCCTCCAGCGCCGATGGTACTGCACTCGGGAGGGTGTGGGAGAGTAGGACACCGCCGGACAACCATTCACATCAGGGCCACCCCTATCGGGGTGGCCCTGATGTGTTTCTACGGCACTATGATTCTGCGCGTGGCCACATTAGACAGCTCCGACGGCACCCGGCTCGCGTACCACTCCAGCGGGGACGGTGACCCGCTGATCTGCCTGCCGGGCGGTCCGATGCTGGCCTCCAGATACCTCGGCGAGTTGGGCGGGCTGGCCGCGCACCGCGCGCTGGTGCGCCTCGACCTGCGGGGTACCGGGGAGTCGGCGGTGCCGGCGGACCCGGCGACGTACCGGTGCGACCGGCTGGTCGACGACGTCGAGGCGCTGCGCGTACATCTTGGTCTGGACCGGATCGACCTGATGGGACACTCCGCGGGCGGGAGTCTCGCGGTGCTCTACGCCGCCCGCCATCCGGAGCGCGTCGGCCGGCTCGCGCTGGTCAACCCCAGCCCCCGGCCGGTCGGCGTGGACGTCACCGATCAGGATCGCCGCGAGGTCGCCGAGCTGCGCCGAGGGGAGCCCTGGTTCCCGGCCGCCTTCGCCGCCTTCGAGCGGATCTGGTCCGGCGAGCCCACCGACGAGGACTGGGCGGCGATCACGCCGTTCACCCAGGGCCGATGGGACGCCGAGCGGCAGGCTGAACTCGCCCGTGAGGAGCACGATCGGAACCCGGACGCCGCGGCGGCCTACTACTCGGCCGGTGCCCTCGACCCGGGCGCCACCCGCACCGCCCTGGCCGACCTCCGGGCACCGGTCCTGCTCGTCACCGGCGAGTACGACGTCGCGCTCCCGCCGAAGCGCGCCGCGGAGTACGCCGGCCTGTTCCCGCACGCCGAGCTGGCGGTGCAGCCGGGCGGTGGGCACTACCCGTGGCGTGACGACCCGGAGTGGTTCGTGCCGACCCTGGCGGGATTCCTGCGCTGACCGGGCCGCCCGCCCGGCATGCCGCCTAACCGCCGCGGCGCTCCCCGTCGTAGGGCGCCACGGTCTCGGCGACCTGCCCGAAGCCCGCAGGGAGCTGGGAGACGACCTCGTCGTACTCGCCGGGTGTGAGGGTCTCGCGGAGGGTGTCGAACACCGCGCGCATGCCGGACTCCGCCAGCGCCGGATCCACCTCCGCACGTCCGCTGACCCGTTGCACGAAGACGTCGAGCCCGAACCGCTCGCCGGTCTCGCTGGAGGCGAAGGCGTACGGCTGAAGTCCCTCGGGAAGCTGGCCGGCGAGGTCGCGGGCCTCGCCCCCGTCGATCCTCTCCGCCAGGGTCCGGAGCGTGGCCCGGGTGAGGGCGGTCGCCTGCTCTGGTGAGGTGTTCGCCCGCAGCGCCACCAGACCGATGAAGTCGTTGTCGTCCACGTTCGGGGCCTCCTCTTGGGCAGATGGCGGCATCTACCCGTACACCGGCACGGCAAACGACGGCGCGCGCCGCGGCCGCGCCCGGGGCTTTGCGTCGCCCCCCGGTCCACAGGACCTTCGGGACCAGGACCGTCAAACCGATGCTTAACGGATGTCCGGCTACCCGGGTACGGAACCGGTCGGCGTCAGTCGGCCGCGCGGGCGGGGCCGTGGGCGCGTGTCGGCCGAGAGGACCCGCATGAGCTGGGCGAACTCCGGTCGACGGCAATCCAGAAAGGACGCATGAGTGGGTGGTCCGCTGGGCACAGTGACCCGGTGGACGACGTACTGGACGAAATGGCTCCGGCCCCGCGGGTAGCCGATGAGGAGCCGGCGACGGTCCGGGTCGTGGTGGTCGCGGAGCCGGGACTGCTGCGTACCGTCGTGGCCGCGGTCCTGGCCGGCGCCCCCGGCTTCGACCTGGCCGCGGAGTGCGACCCGGGCGACGGCGTCACCGAGGCCGTCGCCGCCGCCCGGCCCGACCTGGTCCTGGTCGACCTCGACGCGGTGCGGGACGCCTCGGGGCTGACGGCACGCCTGCGCACCCGGTCGCCGGAGTGCGCCGTGGTGGTGCTGACCGCCCGGCGCACCGCACGGGTGCTGCGCCGGGCGCTCGGGGCCGGGGTGCGGGGGGTCATCGCCAAGGACGTGGCGCCGGAGGAGCTGATCGGCCAGCTGCGCGCGATCGCCGACGGTCAGCGGATGATCGACCCGCTGACCGCGCTGGCGGCGCTCGACGCGGCAGTGAACCCGCTCAGCGAGCGGGAACGCCAGGTGGCGGTCGCGGCGGCCCGGGGATTGCGGTCCAAGGAGATCGCCGCGCGGCTGCACCTGGCCCCCGGCACCGTCCGGAACCACCTGTCGACGCTGCTGCGCAAGACGGGCGGGCGGAACCGGTGGGACGCGATCCAGCGTGCGCAGGATGCCGGCTGGATCTGACGACACGCGCACCGGGGTATCGTGCGGGACTTCATTTCAATAGGATTCCTAACCGTGCGTCATCATGCGCGCACGAGACGTCAGCAACGGGGGTTGATGACGGGGAGTCTGATGATCCGCACTCTGCTCGCGCTCAGGGGCGCACTGGTTCGGGGCGCGCTCGCCCAGTTGCTCGACGCCGAGGACGGCATCGACGTCGTCGGCGAGGCGGACACGGCGGACGAGCTCAGATCGGCGTTGCGGTCCGAGCGTCCCGACGTCGCCGTCGTCGACGGCGACATGGTGACGGTGGAGCAACTGTCCGATCTGGCGTCCACCGACCCCGTCGGTTGCCCGGACGACGGCCGGGCCGGGCGGCTGCTGGTCCTGGTCGAGCAGCGCCGGGCCGCCCGGCTGGGGCCGGTGCTCGCCGAGCACTGCCGGCGGATCGGCTTCCTCAGTCACGACGTGGCGCCCGGGCGGATCGCCGACGGCGTCCGGCAGCTGGCCCAGGGCCAGGTCGTCCTCGACCCGGACCTGGTGGTCGCTGCCCTGGAGGTCGCCGACAGCCCGCTGACCCCGCGCGAGCGGGAGGTGCTGGACGTGGTGGCCGAGGGGCATCCGGTCCGCGACATCGCCGAGCGGCTGGTGCTGTCGGCGGGGACGGTCCGCAACCACCTGTCCCGGATCATGGCGAAGACCGGTGCGCGTACCCGGCTGGAAGCGGTGCGGATCGCCCGGGAGTCGGGCTGGATCTGACGCCTTCCTCCTGGCCGTAGCCGACCAGCTCCCGGTACGCGGCCGAGCGGTCGAGCAGCCCCTGGTGGGTGTCGAGCAGTGCGGCCCGCCCGTCGAGCAGCAGCACCCGGCGGGCGCGCCGCGCCGAGCTGAGCCGGTGCGCGATGACCACCAGCGTCCCGGGCCGCTCGGCGAACGCCTCCTCCAGCCGCGCCTCGGTCGCCGGGTCCAGGTGGCAGGTCGCCTCGTCGAGGATCATCAGGGGCGCGGGGGAGAGCCAGGCCCGCAGCAGGGCCAGCTGCTGGCGTTCCCCGGCGGAGACCTCCGCCGGGCGCAGCGTCGCGTCGTAGCCGCCGAGCCGGTCCAGCAGTCCGGTCAGCGCGAGCCGGTCGGCCGCCCGGGTGATCGTCGTATCCGGCAGGTCGGGGCGGAGGTACGTGACGTTCTCCCGCACCGTGCCGGTGAAGACGTACGCCTCCTGCGGGATCAGGACGCGGCGGCCGGCCAGCTCCGCCGGCGGGACACCGGCCACCGGCACCCCGCCGACGCGTACCGTGCCGGACTGCGGGGACAGCACTCCGGCGATCAGCCCGGCGAGGGTGGACTTGCCGATGCCGCTCGCGCCCACGATCACCAGGTGGTCGCCGACCGGCACGTCGAGGTCGAGTCCGTCGAGGACCGGGTCGGCGTGCGGGCCGTACCGGAAGGTCACCCCGCGCAGGGACAGGGCCGGCGCGCTCGGCCTCGGTGTCGGCAGCGGCACCCGGGCGGTGGCTGGTGGCCGGGTGTGTACCGCCTCGCCGGCGCGCAGCAGCCGGTCGAGGGTGACGGCGAAGCGCAGCCCCCCGGCGGCCACGCCCTGGACCAGGGTGTCCAGGGCGGGCTGCACGCCGCGCACGACGTAGACGAGGGCGCCGAGCACCGCGCCCGGCCCGAGCCCCTGGCGGACCAGCCACGGGGTGGCCAGCAGCACCACCGGCACCGGCACCCACCCGCCGACGGCCAGGCTCAGTCCCCGGGTGGCCGCCATGACGGCCAGGCGCCGCTCCACCCGCGCCTGGGCGTCGACGTAGCGGCCGAGCCACCGGACGGTGCGCGCCCGGGCGCCGCTGACGGTGACGTCGCGGTGCCCGGCCACGGCGGTGACCGCGACCCGGCCCAGCCGCTCGTCGGCCAGCACGTACTGCCGCTGGCGGGCGATCATCGCGGGCAGGGCCGCCGCGAACAGCCCCAGACCGGCCAGCACGGGCACCGTCACCAGCAGGGCGATCGGCGCGGCCAGCGAGATGAGGCCGACGACGGCGGCACCGGCGGCGAACACGAAGCCGCGCACCACCATCAACAGGCCGGCGTAGGTGTCCCGGACCATCTCCACCTGGTGGGTCAGCCGGGCCACCGCCGCGTCGTCGCCGCGACCGCCCGTCGCGCCGGCCAGCGCGCCGCCGACCACCCGGCGCAGCAGATCGTCGCGGAACGGTTCGACCACGGCGCCGAGCAGGGCGTACGCCCGGTTGGTGCCCAGCGCGCCGACGAGCACGGCGACCGCGAGCAGGCCCAGCCAGGCCAGCCCGGTCATCGGGCGGCCGGCGAGGAACCCGTCGTCGACGGCCCGGGCGGTCAGCAGCCCGGCCAGTCCCGCCGGCAGGGCCTCCGCCAGCGACCAGCCCGCCAGCCGCCACAGCTCGGGGCGGCGCGCCCGCAGCGCCGCCCGGGTCACCTCGCCGACCGTGCTCACGCCCGGAACACCGCCCGGTAGCCGGGGTCCTCCCACAGCAGCCGGTGCGGGCCGACCGCGCGGAGCCGCCCACCGTCCACCCAGGCCACCAGGTCCGCCCGCGCGGCCATGCCGATCCGGTGGCCGACCACGATCCTGGTCCGCCGGTCGCCCGGCCCGGTCAGCGCCTGGGTCACCCGGTATTCGGTGACGGTGTCCAGGCTGGACGTGGCGTCGTCGAGGACCAGCAGCCGTTCGGCGCGCAGCGCGCGGGCCAGCCCGAGCCGCTGCCGTTCCCCGCCCGACATGGCGACGTCGGCCAGCGGCGTGCGGTACCGCTCGGGGAGCCGCTCGACGAAGTCGTGGATGGCCGCCGCCCTGCTCACCGGCACCGGGTCGGCGCCGCAGCCGACGGCGTCGGCGACCGTGTCGCCGACCAGCACGGGCCGCTCGAATCCGTAGCCCACCGCCGCGTGCAACGCCGCCTGCGTCAGCTCGGGCAGCGGCACACCGTCGAGGCGTACCTCGCCGGAGTCCGGGTCGCGCAGCCGTCCGGCGACGGCGGCGAGCAGCGACTTGCCCGCCCCGGAGGGGCCGACGACGACGAGCAGCGCCCCGCCGGGGACCCGCAGGTCGACCCGGTCCAGCAGCAGTCTCCCGTCGTCGCCCCGCACGCTGACCTCGTGCAGCTCCAGCTCGCCCGGCCCGGGGGGCAGCGTCCGGGTGCCGTACCGGCGGACGGGTTCACCCAGCACGTCGGCCGCGCGCCGGCAGCCGGCCCGTACCCGGACCGCCTTGTTCAGGGCGCTGACCACGGTGCCCAGGCCGGCGCCGAGCGCCGCGTACTGCAGGGCGGCCAGCAGCTCGCCGGGGGTCATCCGCCCGGCGGCCAGCGACAGCCCGCCGACGGCGACGACGGCCAGTTGCAGCAGCGGGTTGAGCACCGCGCCGCGGGTCGCCGCCCCGGCCAGTACGGCCCAGGTGCGCGCGCCGTGCGCGCGCAGCGCCGCGACCGGGGTGAGCACCCGCGCGACCTCACGTTCTGCGGTGCCGGCGGCGGCGATGGTCCGCACCCCGGCGAGGGTCTCCACCATCCGGCCGGCGAGTTCCCCCTGGGCCTGCTGGTAGCCGGCGACCGCCGCCGAGGCGTCGGCGACGAAGCTGCGCAGCAGCACGCCCAGCAGCAGCAGGCCCACCACGAAGGTGAGGCCGAGCCACGGGTCGATCAGGGTGAGCGCCACCAGGCTGCCCAGCGGCGGCAGCAGCACGGTGCCGGCCAGCACGACGGTCGGCGCGGCCTGCCCAGCGTCGGCCACCTGGCCGACGAGCCGGCCCACCAGGTCGCCCACCGGACGGCGGGCCGCGGCCCGGGGGTCGAGGGCGAAGATGTGCCGAGCCAGCGTGTGCCGCAGCCCGGCCACCGAACGGGCGGTGGCCGCGCCCGTGCCGTAGTCCCGTATCGCGTCGGTGGCGACCAGCACGGCGATCAGCCCGACCACCGCGGCGAGCCAGTGGCCGGACGAGCCGCCCGCCGCCGTACCGACGGCGGCGTCGACGGCGCGCCCCAGCATCGCAGGCAGCGCCAGCTCGGCCGCCACGCCGACCACGGCGACCACGGCGAGCACCGGGGTCCACCAGCCGGCGGACCCGACGGTACGCAGCAGGAGCCGGTCGGCCGGGGTCATCACACCTCTTTCGTGCCGCGGCCCCGGACCGGCGTGAACCGGCCCGGGGCCAGGCGGACTGATCGTCAGTTGCAGGTGGTGACGCTCAGCGAGCTGTCGCCGCAGAGCAGCAGGCTGGCGCGGCTGCCGCCACCGGTGCGCTCGGCGGCCGGCAGTTCCATTCCCTGGAGGTCGAGCAGAGCCATGTCG
>NZ_JBPQTL010000163.1:0-7004 GCF_051386295.1 Micromonospora sp. URMC 105
CGGCCGCCCCGCTCGCCCCCCATCGCGGCCACTTTCAGAGAAAGGGGCCCTATCCAGCCGCGGATAGCGGCCTCTTTCTCCGAAAGTGCGGGGAGCGGGGGCGGGGGGTGGGGTCAGGCGGCGGCGAGGCGGACGCCGTCGCGGCCGTGGCGCTTGACGGCGTAGAGGGCCTGGTCGGCGCGGCGGAGGGTGAGTTCGGGGGACTCGCCGGGCTGGGGGAGGGCCACGCCGACGCTGATGGTGCGGCCGGTACGCCGGGCCGCCTCGGTCAGCCGCTCGGCGATCCGGACCGCCTCGTCGGGGCGGCTCACCTCGATCACCGCCACGAACTCGTCGCCGCCGATTCGGTACAGCTCGTCGCCCTGGCGCAGCGCCCCTTCCAGGGCCCGGGCCAACCCGACCAGCAGCCGGTCACCGGCCTGGTGGCCGTACGTGTCGTTGACCGTCTTGAACCCGTCCACGTCGATGGCGAGCAGGGCCGTACGCCCCGGCGTGGCCGCCCGGATCCGCTGGCCGAACGGCCCGGTGTGCTGGAGCCCGGTGAGCGGATCGGAGCTGGCCTGCTCGCGGAGCCGGGCCAGCGTACGGAGCCGTTCCAGCGCCCCCCAGGCCTGCCCGGCCAGCAACTCGATCAGGTTGACCGTGGTCGGGTCCGGCCGTTGCAGCCGCTCGTCGGCAACCAGCAGCACACCACCGGCGTCGGGCCGGCCGACCGGCACGGACACCAGCGTGCGCACCCCCGCCCGGGCCAGCGGTGCGTACTCGTCGGTCGGTGGGTGGCCCGCCTCGCCCAGCGTGTACGCCGTGCCGTGCCGGTGGGCGCGGGCCACCATCCGGGCGAGCGACCCCGGGCCGGCCTCGGTCAGCTCGGCCCGGACGCGGGACTCCAGCTCACCCGGCTCGCCGGTCGGTGCGCCGAGTCGTGGGCCGCGCCGGCCGGCGAGCACCAGCACGGCGGCGGAGAGGGTGGAGACGTCCCGGGCCGCGGTGAGCGCCGCGGCCATCAGGTCCCAGTCGGTGGGTGCGGAGGTGAACGCGGTGGCGTGCCGCAGCAGCTTCTCGCTGCGGCTCTCGGCCGGCGGTCCGCCGAGCGCCATGATCCGGGCGCCGAGCCGACCGGCCAGCCGGTCGGCGACCTCCCGCCACCGCCCCAGCTCCGCCGGGCCGCTCCACTGCAGGTCGAGCACCCCGATCGGGCGGCCGGCCGGGTCGAGCACCGGTACGCAGATCTCGGCGGTGACGTCCGGACGCAGCGGGAGGTAGTCCGGGTCGGCGGCGACGTCGGGCACCGTGGCCCCCTCGCCGGAGGCGTAGACCCGGCCGACGATGCCGGACTTCGGCGGGACGGTGGAGAAGACCTGCCACGACCCGGTGGCGGCGACGCAGCGCAGCCGGTCGTGGACCTGGAGCAGCACGGAGATCGTCGCCGGGGCGTACCGGGCGAGCGCGGTGGCGGTCCACTGGCACGCCTCGACGGCGCTGGACGCCATCGGCAGGCGGACCGTGACGTCGCGGACGACTCGCTCGTGATCCACGTTCTTCCAGGTGGGGGAGGGCCCGGCCGGTGCCGGGGCTGCGATCAAGCGTACTCAGCTCGCGGCGGTCCGCCCACGCCGAAGATCATCCGCTGTTCGTACACATGTGCCATCCACAGGCTGTGGACAGGGCCTGTGGGCTGCGCGACCGCCCCCGCCGGGAGCGGACCCGGGTTAGCGTGAAGGTCCCGGTCGCAGTGGAGGAGCCCATGCTCATCGCCCAGCTGAGTGACCCGCACATCACCACCGGCGTGCTCGGCGCCGTGCCCGCCGCCGGCCTGCACCGCGCGCTCGGCCGGGTGCTGGCGCTGCGCCCCCGCCCGGACTGCGTGGTGATCACCGGCGACCTGGTCGCCCGGGGCCGCCCCGACGAGTACGTGGCGCTGCGCGAGGTGATCGGGCCGTACCCGCTGCCCGTGCACCTGGTCGCCGGCAACCACGACGACCGGGAGTCGCTGCTGGACACCTTCGGCGGCACGCCCTACCTCGGTGGGGGCTTCTCCGCGCACTACCACGTCGACCACCCGGACGTGACCGTCGTGGTGCTCGACTCGCTGACCCCCGGCGAGGTCGGGGGCCGGCTCGGCGAGGACCAGCTCGGCTGGCTCGACGGGGTGCTGGCCGGCCGCCCGGAGGTGCCCGCCGTGATCTGCGTGCACCACCCGCCGGTCGCCGTCGTCGCTCCGCCCGTCGACGCCGTCCGGCTCGCCGACGGTGACGCGCTTGCCGAGGTCGTCCGCCGGCACCCCCACGTGGTACGCGTCGCCGCCGGCCACCTGCACCGCCCGGTGACCACCGCGTACGCCGGCACCGTGCTGACCGTCGCGCCGAGCACCTGGCGACAGGCGTCGCTGACCATGAGCGCCGACGACGAGATCGGCTGGGTCGACGAGCCGACCGCCTTCCTGCTGCACGCGATCGACGACGGTGGCTGCGTCACGCACACCGTGCAGGTCAGCCACGCCGCCGGGCAGACCTGCGGCTACTGACCCCAGCGGGTGGACCTGCTCTGGTACGTCGCGTACGGGTCGAACATGCACGCCACGCGGCTCGGCTGGTACCTCGCCGGTGGCCGGCCACCGGGCGGGCTGCGGTCGTACCCCGGGTGTCGGGACTGCCGGCCACCGCGCCGGACGGCCGGGGTGCTGGTCCCCGGCGGCGTCTACTTCGCCGGGGAGTCCCGGACCTGGACGGGTGGGATGGCGTTCTACGACCCCGAACTTCCCGGTACGGCGGCGGCGCGCGGTTACCTGCTCACCGCCGGGCAGTTCGCCGACATCGCCGCCCAGGAGATGCACCGCCCGCCCGACGCCGACCTCGACCTGATCGCCGTGGCCGCCGACGCCGGGCGGGCCACCCTCGGCCCCGGCCGGTACGAGACGCTGCTGCGGGTCGGCGTGCGCGACGGGGTGTCGATGCTGACCTTCACCGCGCCGTGGCGGGCCGCCGAGGTCCAGTGGACGCCCCCGGCGCCGGTCTACCTCCGGATGATCGCGGGCGGGGTGCGGGAGGCGCACGGCTGGTCGGTCGCGCGCACGGTCGACTACCTGGCCGGCCGCCCGGGGATCACCGGGCGGTGGAGCCACGCCGACCTGACCGGCCTGGTGGCGGGCCTCCCGGCGAGCTGACCCGGTGGTCGCCCGCTCGTCGGGCGGAGGGCGCACGGTTCGGTCCGCCAGGCCGGTCGGTCGGGCGGCGGGAGTCGGCGGAGGGGTCGCTCTCGGGTCGACGAGCGCATGAAGATGGTCACCATCCGGTTTGGACGTCCGGTACCCGCGGATTTGTTTGCGGACGCAGAGGTTTCACGGTCCACTTTCGCCGCACGGCATCGATAACCTCGGCCCACTCCGTGGCCGACTCGCCAGGTCGGCCCGCGACCATGTGGGGGAACACATGAAGCAGAAGCTCATCGGCTACGCGGCGGCGCTCGCCACCATCGTCGGCGGCACGCTCGCCGTCGCTACGCCGGCGCAGGCGGCCACGCCGGCCGTTCAGATCACCAAGGTCTACTACAACTCGCCGGGCACCGACAACCGCTCCAACAGCAGCCTGAACGCCGAGTACGTCAAGCTGACCAACCGGCGTAGCACCACCATCAACCTGAAGTACTGGACGCTGCGCGACAAGTCGAACCACGTCTACAAGTTCGCCGGCGACTTCCGCCTGGCCTCCGGCGCCAGCGTCTACATCCACACCGGCAAGGGCACCAACACCTCCACCCACCGGTACTGGGGCTCCGGCGCGTACATCTGGAACAACACCGGCGACACGGCCTACCTGCGCAACTCCGCCGGTACGGCGATCGACTCCTGCTCCTGGGGCAGCAGCGGCAGCTACACCTACTGCTGACCGGCGCGGGCCAGGCAACGGCCCACACGGCGCAGACCATGGCGGACGGCACCCACAGGGGCGGTAGTCGCCCGCCATCCGACCGCCCCGGGCTCGGGCGGTGGCTCCCTCGCACCCGGAGTCGCCACCCTGCCCGGGGCGGTCGCCCTCGTCCTGGGTCGCCGAACCTGGCGCTCTCGCCGGCCGGCCGCCCTGCCTGGCCGCCTTGGTTGGATCGAGCCCCTGGGCGGGCGGCGGGTGGTCAGCTCGGCAGGAAGCGACGCAGCTCGACGGCGAGCAGTTCGGCGGGTACCTCGTGGAAACCGCCCTCCAGGCTCACCCGGCGGGCACCCGGGATCACCTCGGCGGTGGCTCCCGCCGCCTCGCGCAGCCAGCCCGGGCTGCCGGTGCTGTCCACCACGACGGTCGGCACACCGATGCCGGCGAACAGGTCGGCGGGGAGCGTGCCGTCGCCGGTGACGGTGGCGTCGTGGACCAGGGACGGGGCCATCATCTCCAACCAGGACCACATCGGCTGATCGCGCATGCCGCGGACCTGGTCGGCGGGGAGGCCCACCGCGTCGAGCAGGAAGCACTCGACGGCGTCGCCCGGCCGCCCCGCCGCCACCAGCTCGGCCAGCCGGGGCGCGAGCGCCGTGCCCGACCCGGCGCGCGGCCCGACACTGAAGGGCGGCTCGAAGAGGGCCAGCCCGGCGACCGGGAGCCCGGCGGCGGTCGCCAGGGCGGCCAGGATCGCGCCGGAGGAGACCCCGTAGAGGTACGCCGTGCCGCCGGCCGTCCCGATCAGGGACGCCAGGTCCTCGATCTCCCGCCGCACCTCGTACGGGGCGGTGTCGCCGCTGTCGCCCCGGCCGCGCCGGTCGTACCCGAACACGGTGAAGTCGCCCGCCAGCGCGGCGGCCACCGCCCGCGTGGTCGACCGGTCGTTGAACGCGCCGCCCACCAGTACGATCGCCGGCCCCTCGCCGCTGCGCTCGTACGTGATGGTCGTGCCGTCGGCGGAGCGCAACGTGCCCACCGTCAGCGTGTCGGTCATCCCGGATCCTCTCCTCGTCGAGTCGCTTCCATCCTGGTCGGTGCCACCGACAGCGAATCCGACGCCGACCGCCGGACCGCTGTCACCTACCCGTCATGTCGGAATGGTCCGAACGTCCGGCCCGGGCCACCTCGCGTATCCGCAGGTCTGCTCCACTTGCCCGGTCGACCGGCGGTGGTGGAGATGAGAGGCTGTCCCCTGACGGAGCGGCGACTCCCCGACCGCCGCCCTCCGCGATCGACCCCTGTCACGGCACGGATCAGGGTCGCCGGGCGAACCATCGCACCGGCAGCGTCCAACGCCGAACCTCACGAGGAGTTCCATGTCCGTCCCCGGGATGCGTCGGGCCGCCATCGGCCTGACCGCGCTCGCCGCGGCCGCGCTGAGCACGGTCGCCGTCAACCCGAGCCAGGCCGAGGCCGGCCCCAAGCCGGTCGACGTCAAGCTGCTCGCCCTCAACGACTTCCACGGCAATCTCGAACCCCCGACCGGGTCCAGCGGCACCATCGCCGGCCAGCCCGCGGGCGGCGCCGAATACCTCGCCACCCAGCTCGCCGCCCTGCGCGGGGCCACCGAGGAGGAGCAGGAGCGCACCATCACGGTGGCGGCCGGCGACCTGATCGGCGCCTCCCCGCTGCTCTCGGCCGCCTTCCACGACGAGCCGACCATCGAGGCGCTCAGCCTGGCAGGGCTGGACTTCGCCAGCGTCGGCAACCACGAGTTCGACGAGGGCGCCGACGAGCTGCTGCGCATCCAGAACGGCGGCTGCCACCCGGTCGACGGCTGCGCGGACGGCACCCCGTACGCGGGCGCCGGCTTCCAGTACCTCTCCGCCAACGCGTTCAAGACCGAGACCGGCCAGCCGCTGCTGGCGCCGTACGCGGTCAAGAAGGTCGCCGGCGTCAAGGTCGGCTTCATCGGGATGACCCTGGAGGGGACCCCGCAGATCGTCTCCCAGGAGGGCGTCGCCGGCCTCACCTTCAGCGACGAGGCGGAGACCGCCAACAAGTACGCCCGCATCCTGCGCGCCCAGGGCGTGCAGTCCATCGTCGTGCTGCTGCACGAGGGCGGCCAGCAGGAGTCCACCGGCGGCATCAACGACTGCAAGGGCTTCACCGGCCCGGTCGTCGACATCGCCAACCGGATGGACCCCTCCATCGACGTGATCGTCAGCGGGCACACCCACCAGGCGTACAACTGCGAGATCAACGGCAAGCTGGTCACCAGCGCCAGCTCCTTCGGTCGCCTGGTCACCGACATCGACCTCCAGATCGACCGGAAGACCGGCGACGTACTGACCGCCAAGGCCAACAACGTCGTGGTCACCCGGGACGTCACCAAGGACGCGGCGCAGACCGAGCTGATCACCCGCTACAAGACCGCGCTCGGCCCGGTCGCCACCAAGGTCGTCGGCCAGACCGCCGAGCCGCTCAACCGCGTGCAGGAAACCCTCTTCGGTACGGCCAAGGGCGAGTCCGCGCTCGGCAACGTGATCGCCGACGCGCAGCTCGCGGCGACCGACAACGAGCAGGGCGCGCTCGGCGCGTTCATGAACCCCGGTGGTGTCCGCGCCGACCTCGACGCCGGCCAGGTTACCTACGAGGAGGCGTTCACCGTCCAGCCGTTCGCCAACAACCTGGTGACGCTCGACCTCACCGGCGCACAGCTCTACTGCGTGCTGGAGCAGCAGTTCGTCGTCGGCCGGACGCTCTACCCGTCCTCCACGGTCCGCTACACCGTCGACGTGAACGGCACCACCGGCACCACCGCCGACCCGTGCGCCGGCACCCGGGTCGTCCGCGGCAGCCTGACCCTGGGCGGCGTGGCCGTCACCGCCGACGCCACCTACCGGGTCACGGTGAACAACTTCCTGGCCGGCGGCGGCGACGGGTTCACCGCCCTCAAGAGCGGCAGCAACCTGGTCACCGGCATGATCGACCTGGACGCCTTCGTGGCCTACCTGACCGCGTCCTCGCCGGTCTCCGCGCCGGCCCTGGACCGCATCCGCACCACCGCCGAGGTCCCCGCCGCCTGACGGCAGGACCCACCGCACGAACGGGCCCCGGAGCACCCGCTCCGGGGCC
>NZ_JBPQTL010000164.1:0-6963 GCF_051386295.1 Micromonospora sp. URMC 105
GTGGGGTGCGGGTGGGCGGTAGCGTGCAGGAGGAGTGGTTCACGTCGATACGGAGCGCCGATGTCGAACTCCCGGGTCTCCCACCCGATCTTCGCCAGGTTGTTCGCGCGGGCGAGCGTGGCGATGGACCGGGCCGGCGTCGCCGAGCACCGGCGCCGGCTGGTCGCCGGCCTGCGCGGACGGGTGGTCGAGGTGGGCGCCGGCAACGGTCGGATGTTCGCGCACTACCCACCCGAGGTGGACGCCGTGCTCGCGGTGGAGCCCGAGCCCTGGCTGCGCGCCGCTGCGCGAGAGGCGGCCGAGCACGCGCCGGTGCCGGTGACGGTCACCGACGGGCTGGCCGACGCGCTGCCGGTCGCCGACGCGGGCGCCGACGCCGTGGTGATGTCGCTGGTGCTCTGCTCGGTCCCCGACCAGGCCGTCGCGCTGCGGGAGGCGTACCGGGTGCTGCGTCCGGGCGGGCGGCTCTGCTTCTACGAGCACGTCGCGGCGGACACCCCGGGGCTGCGCCGGGCGCAGCGGGTGGCCGACGCCACCTGCTGGCCGTGGTTCACCGCCGGCTGCCACACCGGCCGGGACACGGTGTCGGCGATCGTCGCGGCCGGGTTCAGCGTGGTCCGGCTGGACCGCTTCCGCTTTCCCCCCGGCGGGTTGCCGGCGCCGGCGTCGCCGCACGTGCTCGGCGCCGCGATCCGGCCCTGAGAGCCGCCGGGCGCAAGGTACGCCGGGCTCAGCCGACGGTGACCGTGCCGTCGGGGGCGCGGACGCAGGAGACCGCGCGGGAGGCGGTCGAGGCCGCGCCGGTCAGGCACCGGCCGAGCACCCGGTGCCCGGCCGCGTTCGGGTGCCAGGACTCCTGACAGGTCTGAAAGTACGTCCCGCAGGCGTTGGCGATCCGCTGGATGTCCAGCTTGTCGTAGCCGGAGAGGCTGGTGACGAAGACGCCGGACGGGCCGTCCTGCAGACGGATCGGGGTGGCCAGCGTGCCGGTGGGGCTGCCCGCCTGCTCGCAGAGCCGGGCGCCGTCGAAGGCGCGCTGCACGTTGAGGTAGACCAGGTCGGCGGCGGGGAACTCGGCGGCCATGGCGGTGCGGACGGAGTTGACCAGCGTGCCGAGGCCCTGGGAGAAGCGGTGGCCCGGGGCGAGGCTGCCCCGGTGGATCGGGCAGCCGGCCGCGTACCGCTCGGCGCCGAGGGCGCGGAACTTGTCCCGGGTGTCGTCCCGGTCGTCCTCGCTCCAGTAGACCGAGGCCAGCTCCGGCGGCAGCGGGTTGGTGTAGTCCTGGAACACGATCCGGTGCCGGCCGTCGGCGTCGATCTCGCCGAGGGTGGTGAGGATCTGGCGTACGGCCGCGGTGGTCTCGGCCGTCGCGGCGCTGAACTGGGCGGCGGTGGCCAGGTCGGCGTCGTCGCAGGGCTCCTGCTCCACCGGCCCGCCCAGGTACGCCCAGAACTCCCACCAGCCGGTCCAGGCGTCGGCGATGAACCGGTTGGCGCACTTCTCGGCGACGCTGCCGAAGGTGAACGAGCTGTTGTTGGAGCCGAGCCCGATCAGGACCAGGTCGATGTCGTGGGTCTGCCCGACCGCGCGGAGCTGGTCGAGTTGCGCGGCGACCTGCCGGCCCTTGGCGCGGGAGGCGGACGCGGCGGCGATGTCGTACGGCTGGCCCCCGGAACAGGCGAGGTTGAACCGGGCCTGGATGCCGGGCAGGTCCGCCTGGTGCAGCGAGGCGTTCGGCGAGCGGTGGCAGAAGTAGGCGTTGCTGTTCGGCGCCGACCAGCCCGGGAAGGACTGCGCCACGCCGGTGGAGTCGACCACCGGGGAGTACGCCCCGGCGCCCTCGCCGCTGATGAAGCTGTCGCCCAGCGCCACGGCGGCGGTCGGCGGTGCCGCCGCGGCGCCGGTGGGCAGGCCGACGGCGGCCGAGAGGGCGGCCACGGCGACGGCGAGCGTCGCAGCGAGAGCGGTACGACGGAACCTGACCATCGCGTCCCCCATCTGTTCATGGAAATGTGAAAGATCCTCCGGTGGCCGCGATCAGATCACCTGGGCGCGATGGGCGTCAATGGGTGTTAACGCCTTCGTTCACCCTTCGACACACGCGTGTGGCAGCCGTGGCACGGGCGGCCCGGCCCCGGGGAACACCCCGGCGGGGACCGGCGTTGCTGCCGGATGACCGACGACCGGCGGCCCCGGGCGCGGCGGCTCCAGCGGGGCTGCGCCGATGTGTCGGGGCGTGCGGCTAGGCTCGCTGCGGCGCGCCGCGCGTGGAGATCGAGACGGACGGATCAAGACGGTGAGCGGCACCACACCGCCGAGACCTGGGAGTACGACCAGTTGACCGCACAGCCTGAGACCCTCTACGGGGCCGACGACCTCACCCACCTCGAGGGCCTGGACGCCGTCCGCAAGCGTCCCGGCATGTACATCGGCTCCACCGACAGCCGTGGCGTGGGTCACCTCGTCAACGAGATCCTCGACAACTCGACCGACGAGGGTGTCGCCGGTCACGCCACCAAGGTCGAGGTGACGCTGCACGCCGACGGGTCGGTACGGGTCGACGACGACGGCCGGGGCATCCCCACCGACGTGCACGCCAAGTCCGGCATCTCCGGCGTCGAGCTGGTGCTCACCCGGCTGCACGCCGGCGGCAAGTTCGGCGGCTCCGGCTACAAGACCTCCGGCGGTCTGCATGGCGTCGGCGCCTCCGCGGTCAACGCGCTCTCCCGCCGGTTCGACGTCACCGTCCGCCGCGGCGGCAAGGTGCACGCCATGTCGTTCCGGCACGGCGTACCGGGGATCTTCGACGGCGACGGCCCGGACGCTCCCTTCACCGCCGGCCCCGGGCTCCAGATCGTCGGCGCGATGAAGCGCGGCCAGCGCACCGGCACCTCGATCCGCTACTGGCACGACGCCCGCTACTTCGAGACCGGCGCGACGCTCGACGTCGACGCCGTCCGGATGAAGCTGCGCAACACCGCCTTCCTCGTGCCGGGGGTCGACTACCGGCTGCGCGACGAGACCGGTGAGCAGCCCACCGAGGAGCGCTTCCACTTCCCCAACGGCCTCACCGACATGGTCGAGTTCCTGGCACCGGCCGGCGACCGGCCGGTCTCCGGCACCCTGCTGGTCACCGGCGAGGGCACCTACCGGGAGAACGCCGCCGACGCCAACGGCGTGATGCAGTCCAACGTGCAGCGCCGCGCCGAGGTCGAGGTGGCCTTCCGCTGGGGCACCGGCTACGAGCGCACCGTGGAGTGCTTCACCAACACCATCCGCAACGCCCACGGCGGCACCCACCGCAAGGGCTTCGAGCGGGCGCTGGCGCGGACCCTCGCCGACGCCGTGCGCAACACCCGGGGCCTGCTCAAGGCCAAGGAGGAGCCGCCCACCCTGGACGACGTCCTGGAGGGCATGACGGCCGTGGTGCACGTGCGCCTCCCGGAGCCGCAGTTCACCTCGCAGACCAAGGACGAGCTCTCCACCGCCGGCATCACCAAGGTGATGCAGTCCCTGGTCGAGCAGCACCTCAAGGCGTGGCTGGAGGACCGCAGGACCAAGGCCGAGGCCCGCACGGTCCTGCAGAAGATCGTCGACGCGGCTCGGGTCCGGCTGACCCAGAAGCAGCAGAAGGACGCGGCCCGGCGCAAGACCGCGCTGGAGGGCGCGTCGATGCCGGCCAAGCTGGTCGACTGCCGCGCGGCCGGCATCGACCGCAGCGAGCTGTTCATCGTCGAGGGTGACAGCGCCCTGGGCACCGGCCGGCTCGCCCGCTCCGCCGAGTACCAGGCGCTGCTGCCGATCCGGGGCAAGATCCTCAACGTGCAGAAGGCCAACCTGCAGCAGGTGCTGGACAATGCCGAGTGCGCCGCGATCGTGCAGGTGCTCGGCGCCGGCTCGGGGCGTACCTTCGACCTGTCGGCCCTGCGGTACGGCCGCGTCCTGATCATGGCGGACGCCGACGTGGACGGCGCGCACATCCGTACCCTGCTCATCACGCTCTTCGCCCGTTACATGCGGCCGCTGATCGAGGCCGGTCGGCTCTTCGCCGCGATGCCGCCCCTGCACAAGATCACCACCAAGGGGCGCAACCCGCAGACCGTCTACACCTACACCCAGGCCGAGATGGAGGCGACGGTCCGCAAGCTGGAGAAGGCCGGCAAGCAGATCGTCACCCCGATCCCGCGCTTCAAGGGTCTCGGCGAGATGGACGCCGACGAGCTGTGGGAGACCACGATGAACCCGGCCACCCGGGCCGTCCGCCGGATCACCCTCGACGACGTCGACGCCGCCGAGCGGATCCTCGAACTGCTGATGGGGGAGAAGGTCGAGCCGCGCCGTAACTGGCTCATCGACTCCTCCGACCGGGTCGACCGCGAAGCGATCGACGCATGAGCCCGCTGGCCGACCGCCGAGAAGGAAGCTGAACGATGGCACGCCGCAAGGAAGACCGCGCCAAGGTGGACCTCTCCGCCTTCGACCAGGCCGGCGCGCGGGTCTTCGACAACCCGCTGGTCACCGAGGTCTCCGACTCCTACCTGGAGTACGCGTTCTCGGTCATCCACTCCCGGGCCCTGCCCGACGCCCGCGACGGGCTCAAGCCGGTGCACCGGCGCATCCTGTGGTCCATGCACGAGTCCGGCCACCGGCCGGACCGGGGGCACGTGAAGTCCGCCCGGGTGGTCGGCGACGTGATGGGCAAGTACCACCCGCACGGCGATACCGCGATCTACGACGCGATGGTCCGGCTGGCCCAGGACTTCTCGCTGAACGTGCCGCTGATCGACGGGCACGGCAACTTCGGCTCCCCCGACGACGGCCCCGCCGCGGCGCGCTACACCGAGGCGCGGCTCTCCCGTGAGGCGATGCTGCTCGTCGGCGAGCTGGGCGAGGACACCGTCGACGTCGAGCCCAACTACGACGGCTCGCTGACCCAGCCCACCGTGCTGCCGGCCGCCTTCCCCAACCTGCTGGTCAACGGCGCGTCCGGGATCGCGGTCGGGATGGCGACCAACATGATCCCGCACAACCTCGGCGAGGTGGTCTCGGCCGCCCGCTGGCTGATCAACCACCCGGACGCCGACCTCGACAAGCTGATGGAGTTCGTCCCCGGCCCGGACCTGCCCACCGGCGGTCTGCTGCTGGGCCTGGACGAGGTGCGCCGGGCGTACGAGACCGGGCGCGGCGTGGTCCGGATGCGCGGCCGGGTCGAGATCGGCCCGCTGGAGGGCAGCCGCGGTCGGCAGGCGATCACGGTCGTCGAGCTGCCGTACGGGGTCGGTGCCGAGAAGGTCATCGCGGCGATCACCAACGAGGTCACCAAGACCAAGCGGCTGACCGGCATCGCCGACGTCAAGGACCTCACCGACCGGGAGAGCGGCACCCGGCTGGTCATCGAGTGCAAGGTCGGGGTCAACCCGCAGGCGCTGCTGGCCGACCTCTACCGGCTCACCCCGCTGGAGCAGTCGTTCGGCGTCAACAACCTGGTGCTGGTCGACGGCCAGCCGCGCACCCTGGGGCTGAAGGCGCTGCTGGAGGTCTTCCTGGCCCACCGCTACGAGGTCGTCACCCGGCGCAGCGCGTACCGCAGGCGCAAGCGCGAGGAGCGGCTGCACCTGGTCGACGGTCTGCTGATCGCCCTGCTCGACATCGACAAGGTGGTCAAGCTGATCCGGGCCAGCGAGGACGCGCAGGCGGCCAAGGACGGCCTGATGCAGAAGTTCAAGCTCTCCGAGATCCAGGCCACCTACATCCTGGACACTCCGCTGCGCCGGCTGACGAAGTACGACCGGATCGAGCTGGAGGCCGAGCAGGAGAAGCTGCGCGGCGAGATCGCCGAGCTGTCGAAGATCCTCGACGACGACAAGGTGCTCAAGAAGGTCGTCTCCGACGAGCTGGCCTCGGTGGTGAAGCAGTTCGCCGTGCCGCGGCGCACCACCCTGGTCGACGGCGACCTCAAGGAGGTGCTGGCGGCGTCGGTGCCGGCCGGCCCCCTGGAGGTGGCCGACGACCCCTGCCAGGTGATCCTCTCCGCGACCGGGCTGGTCGCCCGGACCGCGGCGGAGTCGGAGGAGGCCGCCGAGGGGCGTCGGCGCAACGGCCGGGTCAAGCACGACACGGTACGCGCCGTCGTGCACACCACGGCCCGGGGCCGGGTGCTCCTGGTGACCAGCGCCGGCCGGGCTTTCAAGATCGACGTGCTGCCGCTGCCGGTGCTGCCGGAACAGGCCGGCACGGTCTCGCTGCGCGGAGGCATGTCCGCCGCCGAGCTGGTGCCGCTGGAGGCCGGCGAGACGGTGGTCGGGCTGGCCCCGCTCGGGGCGACCGCGCAGGGCTCACCGGGCCTGGCGCTCGGCACCCGGCAGGGCGTGGTCAAGGTGTGCGCGCCGGAGTGGCCCGTCCGCTCGGACGAGTTCGAGGTGATCGGCCTGCGCGAGGGTGACGAGGTGGTCGGGGCGACCTGGCTCACCGACGGCCAGGAGGCGCTGACCTTCATCACCTCCGAGGCGTCGCTGCTGCGCTTCGCCGCCACGCTGGTCCGCCCGCAGGGGCTCAAGGGCGGCGGCATGGCCGGGGTCAACGTGCCCGACGGGGCGCGGGTGGTCTGGTTCGGGGCGGTCCGCACCGACGACCCCGGGCACGGGGAGCCGATGGTGGTCACCTCCACCGGCGCGACGGTCAAGGTGACGCCGTTCGGGGCGTACCCGGCGAAGGGGCGGGCCACCGGCGGCGTGCGCGCGCAGCGGTTCCTCAAGGGTGAGACGGACCTGGTGGTCGCCTGGGTCGGCCCCCGGCCGGTCGGCGCGACCGCGACCGGCGACCCGGTGGAGCTGCCCCCGGCAGACCCGCGCCGCGACGGCTCCGGCTTCGCCGTCATGCTCGGCCCCACGGTCGTCGGCCACCTCATCGAACGCGACTGACCCCATGCGAGGGAGGGAGGGCCCGGGGGCGTTGCCCCCGGG
>NZ_JBPQTL010000165.1:0-6818 GCF_051386295.1 Micromonospora sp. URMC 105
GGCGAAGAAGCGGGCCAGGTGGGCGGTGAGGTCGCGGGGCGGGGTCTCGCGGTCGCCGTCCACCCGGGCGGCCAGCATCTCGACCGCGAGCCGGCCGATGCGCTCCTTGTCGGGGGCGATGGTGGTCAGGGTGGGCACGCTGAACCGGCCGTCCTCGATGTCGTCGAAGCCGGCCACCGCGACGTCCTCGGGCACCCGCAGGCCGGCCTCGTGCAGGGCGCGCAGGGCGCCGAGGGCGAGCGTGTCGTTGAAGCAGAAGACGGCGTCGGGGCGTACCCCGGTGGCCAGCAGGTGGCGCACGGCGGCGGCGCCGTCCGCGCGGTGCCAGGCCGGCGCGGGCGCGACCAGGCTCTCGTCGTAGTCGAGGCCGGCGTCGGCGAGCGCGGCGGCGTAGCCGGCCAGGCGCAGCCGGGCGCTGGCGCCCTCGGGGGTGCGCTGCGACCCGACGGCGGCGATCCGGCGGCGGCCGAGGCCGACGAGGTGGGCGGTGATCTCCCGGGCGGCGGCCACGTTGTCGATGCCGACGTGGTCGGCGGGGCCGTGGTCCACCCGCTCGCCGAGCAGCACCATCGGCGTGCCGTCGAGGCCCGCGAGGTCCTCGGCGGTGAGCGCGAGCGGACTGAGGATCAGGCCGTCGATCATGTGGTCGCCGATGCCGGCGGCGGCCACCCGCTCCCGCTCGGCCCCACCGCCGGTCTGGTCGATCAGCACCGTCCAGCCGCGCTCCGCGGCGGCGGTGACGACGTGCCGGGCCAGCTCGGCGAAGTACGGGATGTCCAGCTCCGGCACGGCCAGCGCGATCACGCCGGTACGCCCCTTGCGCAGGTTGCGGGCGGAGAGGTTGGGCCGGTAGTTCAGCTCGGCGATCGCCTCCTCCACCCGGGCCCGGGTGTCCGGCCGGACGTGCAGGTAGCCGTTGACCACGTTCGAGACCGTCTTGACCGACACGCCGGCCCGCTCGGCCACGTCCTTGAGCCTGTGTCGCACGATCTCGTCCCTCCCCGGGGTCGTCGTCCCCGGACTCTATCGTGCACCGCCCCCTTTACAACGTTGCTTACAACGTTGTAGAAACCTGTGGTACGGGGTGACTGCAGTCACCCCGGGTACGTCGAAGGAAAGGTGGCACCCCTTGCGCAACGCCCGGCTGACGATCGATCCGGCCTTCGCGATCGGCCCCGCTGACCGGCGGCTCTTCGGCTCCTTCGTCGAGCACATGGGGCGCTGCGTCTACGGCGGGGTCTACGAGCCTGGTCACCCCACCGCCGACCCGCGCGGCCTGCGCGGCGACGTGCTCTCGCTCACCCGCGAGCTGGGCGTCTCGGTGGTCCGCTACCCCGGCGGCAACTTCGTCTCGGGGTACCGCTGGGAGGACGGCGTCGGCCCGGTCGGCGACCGCCCGCGCCGGCTCGACCTGGCCTGGAAGACGATCGAGACCAACGCCTTCGGGCTGGACGAGTTCATGACCTGGGCCGCCGAGGCCGACGTCGAGCCGATGATGGCCGTCAACCTCGGCACCCGGGGCGTGCAGGAGGCCTGCGACCTGCTGGAGTACACCAACCACCCGGGCGGCACCCAACTGTCCGACCTGCGCCGCAAGCACGGCGCGGAGGAGCCGTACGGGGTGCGGCTCTGGTGCCTCGGCAACGAGCTGGACGGCCCGTGGCAGGTCGGCCACAAGACCGCCGACGAGTACGGCCGCCTCGCCGCGGAGACCGCCCGGGCGATGAAGATGATCGACCCGTCGATCAGCCTGGTCGCCTGCGGCAGCTCCAACCGGCGGATGCCGACCTTCGCCTCCTGGGAGGCGACCGTGCTGGAGCACACCTACGAGCACGTCGACTACATCTCCGCGCACACCTACTACGACCCGTCCGACGGCGACCAGGCCAGCATCCTGGCCTCGGCGGTGGACATGGACAACTTCATCCGCGACGTGGTCGCCACCGCCGACCACGTGGCCGCCAAGCAGCGGCACACGCGCAAGCTCAAGGTCTCCTTCGACGAGTGGAACGTCTGGTACGAGTCGCGCCTCAAGGCCGACCTGGACCGGCGCGGCTGGGTCGAGGCGCCCGCGCTGATCGAGGACGACTTCACCGCGGTCGACGCGGTGGTCGTCGGCGACCTGCTGATCACCCTGCTCCGGCACGCCGACCGGGTCGGCGTCGCCTGCCAGGCACAGCTCGCCAACGTGATCGCGCCGATCCGTACCCGCACCGGCGGGCCGGCCTGGCGGCAGAGCATCTTCCACCCGTTCGCCCTCACCGCCCGGTACGCCCGGGGCACCGTGCTGCGCACCGAGCCGGTCTCGCCGGACTACGAGACGAAGCGGTACGGCGCGGTGCCGGTGCTGGACACCGTGGCGGTGCACGACGAGGAGTCCGGCGAGCTGACCGTCTTCGCGGTCAACCGGGGCTCCGACGACCTCCCGCTGGACCTCGACCTGCGTGGCCTGCCCGGCCTGCACGGGGTCGAGCACCTGAGTCTCGCCGCCGGGGACGACCCGGAAGCGATCAACACCGAGGCCGAGCCCGACCGGGTGACGCCTCGCGCACTGCCCACCCCCACCCCCGACGGCGGTCGCTGCACCGTACGCCTGCCGGCGGTCTCCTGGAACGTGCTGCGTTTCGCGTCGCGGCCCTGACCAGGGAATACTTCACCCCGTCCCCCAAGGAGAAACCCGCATGATGCAGAACGAAATGAGCCGGCGGCGGCTGCTCGGTCTCGGCGTGGGTCTCGGCGCGGCCGCGTCGCTGACCCTCGCCGGCTGCGGCGGCGGCAGCGCCGGCAAGTCGACCGCGACCGGCAACGGTGGCAAGGAGTACACCGGCCCCAAGGTCTCGCTGAACCTGTGGAACGGCTTCACCGGTGGCGACGGCGACATCTTCAAGAAGCTCGTCGAGCAGTTCAACACCGAGCACCAGAACATCGCGATCGCGGTGAACACGTACCGGTGGGAGGACTACTACAGCAAGCTTCCCGGCGCGGTCTCCAGCGGCTCCGGCCCGGACATCGCGGTCATGCACATGGACCAGCTGGCCACCTTCGCCGCCCGCGGCGTGATCACCGAGCTGGACGACGTGGCCAAGGCGCTGGAGCTCAGCGAGGGTGACTTCGCGCCGACCGTCTGGAAGGGCGGTCTCTACAACAACAAGCGGTACGGCATCCCGCTGGACATGCACCCGCTGGGCTTCTACTACAACAAGGCCGTCATGCAGAAGGCCGGCCTGGACCCGAACAAGCCGCCGGCCACGCGGGACGAGTTCACCGCCGCGCTGACCGAGCTGAAGAAGTCCGGCGTGCAGGGCTTCTGGATCAGCCCGTTCCAGTTCACCGGTGGCATGACGTTCTACTCCCTGCTGCACCAGTGGGGCGGCAGCCTCTTCGACGCCGAGGTCGCCAAGGCCACCTTCAACTCCGACCCGGCGGTCGAGGCGTGCACCTGGCTGGTCGACCTGATCAAGCAGGGGCACTCGCCGGCGAACGTCGGCCAGGACGGCGACTACCTGGCCCTGAAGAGCGGCAAGAACGCCTTCAACTTCAACGGCATCTGGCAGATCAACGACATCGCCAAGGACCCGAACGCGCAGATCGGCGTCGCCGAGCTGCCGCAGCTCGGCACCCAGAAGGCCGCCTGGGCGAACTCGCACAACTTCACCATCGTCAAGCAGCGCAGCGCCGACAACAACAAGATCTCCGGCGCGAAGGTGTTCATCAACTGGCTCAGCGAGCACTCGCTGGACTGGGCGAAGGGCGGCCAGGTCCCGGCCCGCAAGGAGGTCCGGGAGGGCGCCGAGTTCAAGGCCATCCCGAACGTCGCCACGCTCGCCCCCGAGCTGGACTACGCGGCCTTCCCGCCGGCCGCTCCCGGGCTCGGCGAGGTGATGACCACCTTCTACACCTCCTTCAACGAGGCCGTGCTGGGCAAGAAGTCGCCCAAGCAGGCCCTCGACGACGGCGTGGCGAAGGCGAACAAGCAGCTGGAGGACAACCGCAAGAAGTACGGGAGCTGAGTTCCCGTGGCGGACGTGATCGAGGTCGGGGCGGCGCGCAAGGACGCGCCGCCCCCGGCGGGCGGGAAGAACCGCCGGGGCGCGACGGAGCGGGGCAGCCGCGCGACCCCGTACCTCTTCCTCGCGCCGTACCTGCTGCTCTTCCTGGCGTTCGGGCTGCTGCCGATCCTCTTCGGCGTCTGGCTGAGCGTCCACCAGTGGGACCTGCAACTGCCCAACCGGCCCTTCGTCGGGCTGGACAACTACCGGGACCTGTTCGACAGCGAGTCTGCGATCTACGGCGACTGGTGGTCGAGCGTCCGGGCCACCGCGGTCTTCACGGTCTTCTCGGTGCCGCTGCTGGTGGTCATCCCGCTGGGGCTGGCACTGCTGCTCAACCGGTCGTTCCCGGGGCGGACCTTCTTCCGGGCGATCTACTTCGCCCCGTACGTCCTCGGGGTGGCCGTGATCGGCCTGCTCTGGCGCTTCCTGCTCGACGCCAACCTGGGCCTGGTCAACCGGCTGCTCGGCATGGTCGGGCTGCCGTCGGACACCCCGTGGGTGACCGACGTGCCGTGGGCCTGGGTGTCGCTGGTCGGGGTGACCGTCTGGTGGACCTCCGGGTTCAACGCGGTGATCTACCTGGCCGGCCTGCAGGACATCTCGCCGGAGCTCTACGAGGCGGCGCGGATGGACGGCGCGAACGCCTGGGAACGGTTCCGCAACGTCACCCTGCCCGGGCTGCGCCCGGTCATGCTCTTCGTGCTGACCACCACGATCCTCGCCTCGGCGAACGTCTTCGGGCAGTCGTTCCTGATCACCCAGGGCGCACCGGGCCAACAGACCCGCACCGTGGTCTGGCGGATCGTGGACGAGGGCCTGCGGGACAACGACGCCGGCCGGGCCGCGGCGATGAGCATCATCTTCGCGCTGGCGCTCACGGTGATCAGCATCGTCAACTTCCGGTTCTTCCGGTACCGGGAAGACTGAGGGGCCGACCATGACGACTCTCCGCCGCTCCGCGCGCTACGCGGTCCTGGTGCTGCTGGCCCTGGTCTTCGTGACCCCGCTGGTCTGGATGGCCATCACCTCGGTGAAGACCTACGGCGACGCGCAGAAGATCCCGCCGACCTTCCTGCCCCGACCCTTCTCCACCTACGGCTACGAGCAGATCCTCGGCAACACCTCGAACCCGGTGCTGCGCTGGTTCGTCAACAGCATGCTGGCGGCCTGCCTGCACGCGCTGCTGGTGCTGGTGACCGCCTCGATGGCCGCGTACGCGCTGGCCCGGCTCCGGTTCCGCGGCCGGGCGGTCAGCTTCGCGCTGATCGTGGGGACCCTGTTCATCCCGCCCACCTCGCTGATCATCCCGAACTTCGTGATCGCCGACCGGCTCGGCTGGCTGGACACCCTGACCGTGGTGATCGTGCCCGGCGCGGCCAGCGCCTTCGGGGTGTTCTTCCTGCGGCAGTTCTTCCTCAGCATCCCGGCCGAGCTGGAGGAGGCGGCGGTGCTGGACGGCGCCAACCACTGGCAGATCTTCACGAAGGTGCTGCTGCCGCTCTCCAAGCCGGCGTTGGCCACGCTGGCGGTGCTGTCGTTCCTGACCAACTGGAACGACTTCCTCTGGCCGATCTACGTGCTGTTCAGCCCCGAGCGGCTGACCCTGCCGGCGGGCCTGGGCCTGCTCCAGGGCGCCTACGTCAGCGACTACCCGGTGATCATGGCCGGGGCGGTGCTGGCCAGCGTGCCGGTGCTGATCCTCTTCGTGGCGGCCCAGCGACACATCATCCAGGGCGTCTCGCGCAGCGGCCTGAAGGGATGAGCGCCGGGAACACCCGGCGACGCGGTGCGGCGGCGGTCCTCGCCGCCGCACTGCTCGTCGCCGGGTGCGGCGATGCAGAAACCTCTTCGAGTACGGGAGACGACGCCAGCGTGTTCACCAACCCCGTGGTCCGCGCCGACGCCCCCGACCCGCAGGTGATGCGGGCCGGCGACGCCTGGTGGCTGTTCCACACCAACAGCGGCGGCCGCAACGTGCCGGTGCGCCGCTCGGCCGACCTGGTCGACTGGAGCGAGGCCGAGGACGCCCTGCCCGAGCTGCCCGGCTGGGCGGACGCCGGGAAGACCTGGGCGCCGGAGGCGATCCAGCTCGCCCCGGACCGGTTCGTGCTCTACTACACGGTCGCCGGGCGGGACTCCGGCCGGCAGTGCGTGGGACGGGCGGTGGCGAGCCGTCCGCAGGGGCCGTACCGGGACGACTCGACCGAGCCGTTCATCTGCCAGGCGGAACTGGGCGGGGCGATCGACGCCAGCCCGTTCCGGGACACCGACGGCAGCCTCTGGCTGCTCTGGAAGAACGACGGCAACGCCATCGGGGTGGACACCTGGCTCTGGTCGCAGCGCCTCTCCGAGGACGGGCTGAAGCTGGTCGGCGAGCCGACGAAGCTGCTGAAGCAGACCGAGCCGTGGGAGGGCACCCTGATCGAGGGGCCGTTCTTCCACCGTCACGAGGGGCGGCTGTACCTCTTCTTCGCCGCCAACGCGTACGACAAGGCCAGCTATGCCGAGGGCTACGCGATCTGCGAGAGCCCGACCGGCCCGTGCGTGAAGGCCTCGGAGAACCCGATCCTGAAGACCAACGAGGTCGCCTCCGGCCCCGGCCACGCCTCCATGATCGTCAAGGACGGCCGGACCTGGCTGGTCTACCACGCCTGGCCGCCCGGCCAGGAGGGCACCACCGACCCCGGCCGCCAGGTCTGGCTCGACGAGCTCACCTGGCAGAACGGCAAGCCCGTCCTCAACGGCCCCACCGCCACCCCCCAACCC